>DATDHL010000379.1:0-14273 GCA_036521575.1 Edaphobacter sp.
AAGGTAGGTTCAGGACCGTTATGGAAAATGTCTGCCATGCCTCGCGATGGTAGCAGAGCGTTTGGTGGAACTAGTGTCCACAGATAGGCGGCCTAAACAGACGCTTCCCTACCCTTTGCCGTTCTCGATATGAGTAATCTCGCCATCGCGCATATGCAGGATGCGATCAGCGATCTGAGCAGCCTCAGGATTATGCGTAATCATCAGCACGGTCTGGTTGAGCTCGCGGCTGGACGTGCGCAGCATGTGCAGGACAGCGTCTGAGTTCTTCGTATCCAGATTGCCCGTCGGCTCGTCGGCAAGCACGATGGCCGGTCGGCTGATGAGAGCACGGGCGATGGCGACGCGCTGCTGTTCGCCACCCGAAAGCTCATTCGGACGATGCGCAAGACGTCCCTTGATGCCCAGCATCTCCGTAAGATGATCGAGCAGAGGCTGGTCGAGCGGCTTTTTCTCCGCCGCACCAAGGTTCGCAATGTCGTGAGCGATCTCGATGTTGCCCATGGCCGAGAGCGTCGGCAGTAGGTTAAAGCGCTGGAAGACGAAGCCGATCTTGGCACGGCGCATCTTCGTGCGTTCGGTGTCGGAGAGCCGGGCGAAGTCGGTGCCCCCGATCAGCACGGAGCCGCTGGTGGCCTGGGTGAGGCCGCCAAGAATGTAGAAGAGGGTCGATTTGCCTGAACCCGAGGGGCCAACGATGGCGACGAACTCGCCGGGATCGACTTCGAAACTAACTTTGCGGAGCGCTGGGACTTCGAGTTTTCCGGAACGGTACGTCTTGCCAAGGTCCTGCGCGAGAATGATCGGTTGCATGAGTTAATTAAAGTTTACCGTGAATAGGGGCCTGGGATGAATCTGAGGGAGCTTTTGCTGATCGCACTGGGGGGCTGGACCGCGATTGGAGCCATCGGCGTGACCATGTCGCTGGTGCGGGGAGAGCGAGCGAAAGCCCTCCGCCATCTGGCCTGGATCGCAGGCATCTGGGCGGCTTATCTAGCGGTGCTGGTTGGAGTTTCGCTGTTCCAGCCGCAGAAGACCGTGGCCATAGGAAAGGACCAGTGCTACGACGAGATGTGCTTTGCCGTGACAAGCGTCGAGGAGGTCCCCGGATTTCTCGTCCACGACGGCAGCCGGCTGGTGCGCGTCTCAATCCGAATCACCAACCATGCACGAGGCCGTTCCCAGAGCGAAAAACTAATCCGCGCTTACCTCGTAGATGCACAGGGGCGCCGGTGGGAGGAATCCACTGCGATCTCAGGCGTGCCGCTGACAGCCAGGATCGCACCCGGCAATTCGGTAGTAAGCGAACCCGTGTTCAAAGTGGCCAAAGACGCCACAGGGCTGGGCCTGGTCTTCACCCATGGACGGCGACAGCCTGGTCTCCTCGTGATCGGCTACTCGGACAGCCTGCTGCACCGAAAGACCGTCGTTCCGCTAGGACGGTAATCGCCTTCAAGCCGGCGTGTTGCCGATCATCAGCAGCGAGTGCAGCGTCAGGTCCTCTAGAAAGCTGATCTCAATGCGAATCGAGACAATTTGGCCCAGGTCTGCCGTAGTCGAAGCGTTTTTGTGGCAGGTACAGAGGTCGGTCAGGGCGAGGTGCCCGCTGCGTGTCAGCTCAAGACCGGAGGAGATGATCGAAGCATAAAGATCGATGATGGCCCTCAGTTGTATCTCGATACGAAACTCCATCGTCGTCGGCGATAACGTCTTCCGATCGAGCACCCACCCACCGCACTCAGCGAAAGCAGAAGTAAGCGCCGGCAAAAGACCGTTGCGTTCTTCGTAGCTGAAGCCCTGGATCTCGAGTAATTGCATAGGTAGGATTGCCGCCGCGGCTGGAAACATCTGCCGTTAGGCTCTTCATCGGTACGACGAACGCAAACGTGATGCCGCCGCTGGTACGGTAGTCATGTGACGGCAGAGAGTAACCGAAGACTGCACTGCGGATGGATGAACCCAGTTCTTCAGTTAAATGCGCTTGTGTAGGACGATGGTGATGTGAGGTGTGGAATGGTGCTTGGCCTGGGGACGGACCTGATCGAAATTGCGCGCATCAAGGAGACCATCGAGCGCCACGGCGAGCGGTTTATGCACAAGGTGTTTACCGAAGGCGAGATCGCCTACTGCTTGAGCAAGAAAATCAATTCAGCCGAGAGCTTCGCCGCCCGCTTCGCCGCAAAAGAGGCCGGAGCCAAGGCCCTGGGCACAGGAATCAGCCGCGGCGTGAGCTGGAAGGAGCTCGAGGTACGCCGCACCGCGGGCGAGCGGCCAACGCTGCATCTAAGCGGTCGAGCCGCCGAGCGAGCCGAACAGATGGGCGTCCGCACTCTAAGCCTGAGCCTCACACACAATCGCAACGTGGCGATGGCTGTGGTCATAGCAGAGGATTGAGCCTGCAAAGAGACCTTGAACCCCGCGGCCAACTTTCGTCATCTATTGGATGTCAGGCCTTTTACGCGACAGAATCTTACGATGCGGCAAGGATCGGTGATGTATCCTCTCAATACCGACACCCTGCTGCGTGTATCGGTGTGAATTGGTGATATGTATCCCTGGAAATGAGGTTTGAAGGAGAGCTATGCCCAGCCAGCAGCAGGTCCGATGGTCACAATTGAAGGTGGGCATGGTGGTTCTGGTTTCGAGCGTACTGCTCGTGACTCTCCTGTTCCTGATGACGAGTTCGGCGGGAATCGGCATCTTCTCGCACAAACTTACGATCACGACTTACTTCGAAAACTCGGCCGGCCTCAAGGTGGGCGCCGCCGTCAACCTCCAGGGCGTAACCATCGGAACCGTAAAGAGCGTGACAGTGGTCAATCAACCTGACCGCAGGCTGACCCCGGTCAGAGTCGTCATGAAGCTGAACGAGAGAAATGCCTCGGCGTTGAGAAAAGACTCTAAGGCCTCGCTGACGACCGTCGGTGTTCTGGGCGATACGGTCGTCGACATCAACAGCCAATTCGCTGTGGGGCCGCCCCTGCAGGACGGCGACGAACTGAAGACCCTCGAAACCCCCAGCCTGACCGATGTAGTCAAGGCCAGCCAGGGCACCATCGAGAGCTTGAACGTGATTCTCGCCAAGATGAACGTCATCGTCGACAACCTGCAGTCGGGCAAGGGATCGGTAGGACTGTTGATCAACAGCCCGGACCTCTATAACAAGGCCAACAACGCGGTCGACGAGGTGCAAAAACTGGCGCAGAACCTGAACAGTGGCCGCGGCACCATCGGCAAATTGATGACCGACGATTCGCTCTATAACCGCCTGAACGACACCGCCGGCAAGCTGTCGACCGTGGCGAATGATCTCAGCGCCGGCAAAGGCACTGCAGGGAAGCTGCTCAGGGACGATGAGCTCTACAACAATCTGAACTCGACCCTTAAGCATGCCAACAACATCATGGCCGAGGCCGATGCCGGCAAGGGTGGCCTGGGGCTGATGCTGAAGGATTCGAAGTTCCGCAAAGACCTGAGCGAGACTCTGGCCAACGTGAATACACTGGTGGGCGGCATCAACGACGGCCGCGGCACGCTGGGCAAGTTCGCGACCGACGACGCAGCCTACACTAACCTGAACAAACTGCTGACTGAGAGCACCAACCTGGTGACAACGATCCGGTCAGACCCCAAGAAATACCTGACCATCCATCTGAAAATCTTTTAGCCGCACGCCGATTGCAAGTAACGCATTGCGCTGCTTTTTCTTGCGCGCCCAGCGTCCTACCTCCTCGGCAGGACCAGCGCGCGACCTGAGTGCCCTACCCTTCCCCGCTGCGTCCAACGGAATATAGAAACATTTGGTATTTTCGCGAAGGCAGAGTACGGTTATTTTGTTCCCATCAGAAAATAGAATCCATCAAAACAAACACTTCTCAAGGAGAGCTATGGTTTTCAAGTATGTTGCTTCATTATTGGCGCTGTCCGGCACCCTGTGTCTGGCACAAGCGCCCGTTGTATCCGAGAGCACGGCCGGTCCAAAATCGGAGCCAAAGAAGCCGGTCAGCCTCGATCTTTCCGCGATCGACACGACCGCCGACCCCTGCGTCGATTTCTACCAATACGCTTGCGGCAACTGGAAGAAGAACAACCCCATTCCCGCCGACCAGACGCGTTGGGGCCGCTTCAACGAGCTGGCCGAACGGAACAGCTATCTGCTCTATAACGATCTGAAGGCCGCCGCCGATACCCCAAAGACGCCGCTCCAGAAGAAGTACGGAAACTACTTCGCCGCCTGCATGAACGTGGATCTGGCCGACAAACTCGGCGCCAAGCCCATCGAGCCCGTGCTGAACGCGATCGCCGCATGGAACGACAAGAAGAAGCTCGCCTCGCTCATGGATGAGACCGAGAGCAGATTCGCGCTGGGCTTCTTCTTTAACTTCACCTCTGGACAGGACCAGAAGGACTCGACCCAGCAGATCGGCGATCTTGACCAGGCGGGCCTTGGACTGCCCGACCGCGATTACTATCTGAATCAGGACGAGCGCTCCAAGACCATCCGCACGCAGTACGAGGCCCACGTAGCGAAGATGTTTGTGCTCCTCGGCGACACGCAGGAAAAGGCAGCCGCAGAGGCAAAGAACGTACTGGCAATCGAGACCGCGCTCGCCCAGGGGTCCATGTCGCGTGTAGATCGCCGCACACCGGCCAACGTCTACCACATCATGACCATCGACCAGTTGCAGGATCTGACCCCCGACTTCGATTGGAAGGTCTACCTTGCTGCCAAAAAGGAAAGCGGCCTCAAGTCGCTGAACGTCAGCACTCCGGGCTTCTTCAAAGCGGTCAACGAGCAGTTGGACACGACGGATGTCAACGCGCTCAAGAGCTACATGCGCTGGCACACCGTCCATCGTTTCGCCCCCGGTCTGAGCGCGCCTTTCGTCCAGGAAAACTTCAACTTCTACGCAGCCACGCTTGCCGGCCAGAAGGAACAGACTCCACGCTGGAAGCGGTGCACGGCCCTCACTGACCGCGCTCTCGGCGAGGCCGTCGGACAGGACTGGGTCGCCCGCAACTTCCCTCCCGCCGCCAAGGACAACATGGAAAAACTGGTGGCCGCGCTCGAGAAGGCAATGGACGAGGACATCAAGCAGCTCGAATGGATGAGCGACACCACCAAAGTCGAAGCCAAGAAGAAGCTGGACGCCTTCCGTCAGAAGATCGGCTATCCCGACAAGTGGCGCGACTATTCTTCCCTGACCATCAAGCGTGACGACCCCGTAGGCAATGTCATGCGTGTGGCCGACTTCAACGACCACCGCACCCTTGCGAAGATTGGCAAGCCGGTCGATGAGAAGGAGTGGGGCATGACACCGCCAACCGTCAACGCCTACTACAACCCCGGCATGAACGACATCAACTTCCCCGCCGGCATTCTTCAGCCACCGTTCTACGACTTCAAGATCGATCCGGCGGTGAACTTCGGCGGCATTGGCGTGGTCATCGGCCACGAGATGACGCACGGCTTCGACGACCAGGGCAGCCAGTTCGACCCGCAGGGCAACGTGCGCAGCTGGTGGACCCCCGAAGACAAAAAGAAGTTCGACGAGCGCACCGACTGCGAAGTCAAGGAATACAGCGGCTTCGAAGTTGCCCCCGGCCAGAACTTGAATGGCAAGCTGACGCTCGGCGAAAACACCGCCGACAACGGAGGCCTCCACATCGCCTTCGCCGCGTTGATGGAGACGCTGGCCAAGAACGGCACCGACCCATCGACGAAGATCGACGGCTACACACCGGCGCAGCGCTTCTTCCTTGGCTTCGGTCAGGTGTGGTGCGAGAACCAGACCGAACAGGTTGCGCGGCTGCGGGCCAAGACCGATCCGCACTCGAGCGGCCAGTGGCGCGCCAACGGCAGTGTGCAGAACTTCGATCAGTTCGGCAAGGCATTCGGATGCAAAGTCGGCCAGCCGATGATGCCAGCCAACGCCTGCCGCGTCTGGTAAACAACAACCGTTACAAGCAGAAAAGCCCAGGCTTCGGCTTGGGCTTTCCTGTCTTCAGCTGTCTCTGAATAAGCCCCAGCCTAATCCGTTTTGAAAGGGCGCCACTTCAGAGGATGCTGAAAGTCGTCTTTTGAAAGGGCACGCTTCCGAGGACACCGAAAAATCATTGCTTTGAAAGGATGTACTTCGGAGGACGCTGAAAAGTCATCGCTCTAAAAGGGCGCGTTTCAGAGGACGCTGAAAGTGGTCGCTTTGAAGGGGCGCGGCTTCAGCCGCGCCATAAGTGGCTCAATTTAATCGGGGCTTTAGCCCCTGAGGGAATATTTCTCCAAATCCTCAACCTCACCGAAAGCTTCAAACAGACCCCTAGCGACCCGTCATCTTCTCCAGATGCTCCGGATACCGGTTGCCTTCAACCGTGATCTTTGAGGCGGCTGTGTCGATCTCGCGCAAATCGTCAGCCGTCAGTTCAATCGCAACGGCACCCATATTCTCATCCAGGCGCGACAACTTGGTCGTACCCGGAATCGGAGCAATCCATGGCTTCTGTGCGAGTAACCACGCGAGAGCGATCTGAGCAGGCGTCGCCTTCTTCTGCTTCGCGATCGTGCCCAACAGATCGACGAAAGCCAGGTTTGCCTTCATAGTCTCAGGCGCAAAGCGAGGCAGAGTGCTGCGAAAATCGCCGCTGCCAAGCTTGGTATTCTCGTCCATCTTCCCTGTCAGGAAGCCTTTCCCCAGCGGGCTATACGGAACAAGGCCGATGCCGAGCTCCTCAAGGGTAGGAATCACTTCTGCTTCAGGCTTCCTCCACCACAGCGAGTACTCGCTCTGCAGCGCAGTCACAGGCTGAACGGCATGCGCGCGACGGATCGTCTGGGCGCCCGCCTCCGATAGGCCGAAGTGTTTCACCTTGCCTTCCTGGATCAGCTCCTTCACCGCCCCCGCAACATCTTCGATCGGCACGTCCGGATCAACCCGATGCTGATAGAACAGGTCGATGGTGTCGATGTTGAGGCGCTTGAGAGAGGCCTCAGCCACCTCCTTGATATGCTCGGGGCGGCTATTCAAGGTCTGTGACCCTGGGGCCCCGCCCGGAACAACGTTGAAGCCGAACTTGGTGGCAATCACCACCTGCTCGCGAATGGGAGAGAGAGCCTTACCGACAAGCACCTCATTCGTGAACGGACCGTAGACCTCCGCCGTGTCGAAGAACGTAATTCCCCGATCCACTGCCGTACGCATCAGAGAGATCATCTCCTGCTCATCGTGAACCACACCATACGAGAAGCTCATGCCCATGCATCCGAGGCCGAGAGCCGATACTTCCAGATTGCTGTTTCCCAATTTGCGCTTTTGCATTCATTCACCTGTCAGTTGGTCAGGACCGAAGCCTCTTGTATCCGATTCAGAGCCCATCGTTTTGGCTGCTCCGACTCGAGAGGCCACTCCCTTTGTTAATCCAAATACTACGGAGCAAGCAGGTTCTTCGGTCAGCCTCCCATGCGCGATATCAAGGCACGCCGGCAAGACAACCCCACTCGCCAGCAATTCGTCTGAGCGATGAGTAGCCATAAGTCGGCATAACATAACTGATTGCAGGGCACGCACCCAATTGTTCTGAATTGCTTTCGAGACGACGGCTAAACCGGAAACTGACGCGCTGCCCGGTTTTCCGTGCCCCGAAAGTGGCACAAAGTCGCTTCACCTTCTACAATTAGCGGAGGATTCGTATCCCTACAGAGTTGCTCGCGGGAAGGTGGCCGATCTTTGGACCACCGGCGAGGTTAAGGAAGCGCATGAAGTTGAGCAGGATTGGCCGAGTTTCAATGGCCTTCGTAGTATCCGTGGCGATGGGTCTGGGCATGACGGCGTGCGGTGGCGGCACGATCGGTTACCTTTGGGTTATGGGCACGCAGTACAACCAGATCGCCGGCTTTAAAATCGACGATTTCACCGGAAATCTCACAGCGATTCCGACATCGCCCTTCAGTTCAGGCGGCACCAACCCCGTGTCGATCGTCGTGAAGTCCGGCGGCCGATATGTGTACGTGGTCAACAAGGGTACCCCCGCGACCTCGACGACTCCCGCAGTTGCTGGCCAGATCGCCGCATTCAGCGTCGGCAACGAGGGCGTCCTGACCTTCCAGCTCTCCTATACTAGCCAGGGCACCACGCCTGTCTGGGCAGCGACTGACAGCTCAGGCAGCTTCCTCTACGTGCTCGATCAGCAGGCACCTCCCGTCGACCCGTCGCAGCCCACCGTGCTGCCGAACTACGGTTCGATCACCGTCTTCGCCATCGACGGCAACACCGGGCGCCTCCAGCTCGTTCCGAACCAGCAGGTAAAGAACCCCCAGGGCACCCAGCTCACCTACTTCCCCGTTGGGAAGACGCCGACGATGATGAAGGTGGCCCCGAACAACTGTCTCTACACACTCAATTCGGCCGATAACACCATCTTCCCCTACTCGATCGGCACCGCCGGACAGCTGACCCTGACGACCAACTCGACCATTACAACGGGCGCGACGCGGCTGACCTCGGTCAACGCCAACGGTTCCTTCGTCTATCTGACCGACGCGGGCGCAGCAAACACCCCCGGCCAGATCCTGGCCTATACCACCGGCACGGGATGCGCCTTGAACACCCTTACCGGCGGTCCGGTCTCCAACCTTACCGGAGCCTCTAACCCTGTGAATACCATGGTCGACAGCAAAGGCCGGTACCTGTACGTCGTGAACAACTCCACGACCAACAGCCAGGCCAACGCGACCAGCAACGTCTCCGCCTTCGCGATTGACGCAACCTCCGGCAAGCTGCAGCCCCTGCCGATCGGCGACACGAACAATCCGTACCCGGTTGGAGCAGGTCCCCTCTGCATGGTGCAGGACCCGACAAACCAGTACGTGTACACGTCCAATAACATTGACGGCACAGTGACTGGAAAGATCATCAACCAGAACACGGGCCAGCTCTCCGATCTGCAGCGTGGATCGAAGTTCCCGGCGACTGGACAGGCGACGTGTCTTGCGGTCAGCGGCGTCGTCAACTAGCCGGAAACATAACTGGAACAGCCCCATGAGCAACAGAAACGCAGTCGCAAAATGGGAACGATTTGCATCGGAGTAAGGGAAGCGCATGACGTTGAATACGATGGGCCGCCGCGCCGCAAAAGCCTCACTAGCCTCGATGTTGTCCGTGGCGATGGGGCTTGGCCTGACGGCGTGCGGCAACAACCACACGGTAGCGTTCCTCTACGCGACAACGGCTCAGAACAACCCCGGCGTAATCAGCGGCTACAAGATTGACTTCCAGGCCGGGCATCTTGTGCAGTTGGCGGATTCACCCGTCCCATCCGGCGGCAGAAATCCGGTAGCGCTCGTAGCCTCCCCCGACCACCGCTTCATCTACGTGGTACATCGGGATGACTCGACCGTCGTCCTCTTCGCCATCGGAACCGACGGCAAGCTCTACGCCCAGCACACCTATAACGTAACCGGAAGCTTCCCTCTTGCAGCCTCGATCGATGCAGCCGGAAAGTTCCTCTATATACCGTTTACCTATCAAAAGGGACCGAACGGGGAGCAGCTCTACACCCCGGCCAATCCCGGCCCCGGCGGCGTGACCATCTTCCCCATCAGCTCCACGGACGGCTCCCTCGGGACCCCCACGACGACGAATGTCGGCCGCAATCCGGTCAGCGTCGTCGCAACCAGCAAGAACCACTTCGTCTACGTGATCTCGCAGGATAGTGCGAACGGTACGAACCTCTACGGCTTTTCCGCCGACCCCACCACCGGAGCACTCACCCCGTTACCGGGCGTGACGATCAACCCCGGTAATGTGCCCTCGATCGGCTTTCCGTCGGGCGTAACCCCAAGCGCGATCATCGAAGATGCCTCCGCGACCCACCTCTACCTGACCGACCAGGCGAGCAATCAGCTGCTCGGCTACTCGATCGCCGCCAACGGCGTTCCCAGCCTCCAGGTCAACGGTACGGTACCGACCGACGCGGGCCCCAGAGGCCTGACAATCGACATCACCGGAAAATTTCTTTACGTGGTGAACTACACTGGCAACACGATCGGCGGTTATACCTTCGGCACGAATGGACAGCCTATCCTGTCGACGGTAGCCGCAAGCACCCAGGCCGGCACGGGACCAACCTGTGTAACGACGATTGGATCTCCGACCAATGCCGACCCGAACCACGCAATCTACCTGTATGCATCGAATTCACTGGGCAATTCGATTACAGGCCAGCAAATGTTGCCGCAGGACGGCAGCCTGAGGCAAATCTTCGAGTCGCCCTTCGTTGCCGCAACTTTGCCGACCTGCTTGATAGCTGTGCCAACCATTCAGTAATTCCTGGTTGGTTTTGAGAGAATAAGAGCGGGCAGCCGTTAGGCTCCCGGGATGAAGGAAGCACATGAGTTTGAGGAAGATGGGCCGGGCAACAGCGGCCGCAACGATGTCTCTGGCGATGGGTCTTGGCCTCACGGCTTGCACCCGTGACTATACGGTGGCATACGTCTACGCGACGATGGCACCCAAAAACGGTCAGGGAGGTGGAATCGCCGAGTTTGCAGCCGACTTCCAGTCAGGCGCTCTGATACCCGTCAGTGGCTCACCCGTGCAGGCAGGTAACAATCCCGTCTCCCTGGTCGCCGCCCCCAACGGTCTGTTCATCTACGTGCTCAACCACGATGACTCCACCGTGCAGGAGTTCGCCATCAACGACAACGATGGCACCCTCACTTCGAAGAACACCTATAAGACGACCGGGACCTTCCCCACCGCGGCAGCCATCGATCAGACTGGCAAGTTCCTCTATGTCACCTACACCTACCAGACCGGCTACTCGTCGACCAAACCCGGCCCCGGCGGATTGAGCATCTTCCCGATCAACGCCGACAACTCTTTGGGCACAGCGACAAACCAACAGCTCGGGAATAACCCCGTCGGCGTGGTCACGAACAACTTCAACAACTTCCTGTACGTGATCGACCAGGAGACCTCGCCCAACGCAGCCGTCCTCGGGTTCTCCCGCAACACTACCACCGGCGCGCTCACCCCGGTACCCGGAACGACAATCGGCCCTGCAGTTCCCGGCGGTCCCACGGTTGCCACTGGCTTCCCTGCCGGAGTAACGCCCAGTGCGATCGCCATGGCTCCCACAGGCCACTTCGTCTACGTCACCGACAGGGCCACGAACCAGTTGATCGGCTATGTCGTCCAGGACGCAGGCGCTCTGGTCCCCATGGTCAACTCGCCCTTCACGACCGGCAACTTTCCGGTGGGCGTCACCATCGATCCACGCGGCCTGTACCTCTACACGGCTAACTACAACGCCAGTACGGTTGGGGCCTTTGCGATCAACACGGCGACAGGCGCGCCCTCGGGTGCGGTCGGGTCGGGTTCCACTGCGGTGGGCACAAACCCATCCTGCGTCGCAATCGAACCTGCATTGGGCATCTATCTCTACACCTCCGACAACCTGGGTGCGACAGTCTCAGCCCTGAAGCTGGATGCGCACAACGGTACGCTCACAACGGTACAGAACTCGCCATCCCCCACCCCAGGTCTGCCCACGTGCATCGTAGCCGTAGCGAATGGCAACCACGCCACCCAGATCATCCAACCCTAAAAACCCAGTTCCCTGTTGCAGCAAGAAGCCCCGCGATAAGCGGGGCTTTTTGTTGATGCCCGGATAATCTGGACTTTGGAAGGACGCGCTACCTTGGTCGACCGGAAAGGCACGGCACACTCGCGCGATCAGACCTGCGCTGGAATTTTGTGGCTCAAAATCCCACACGCCACACCGTAGCCTTCCTTCACCCGGTGATTGTTTTGCTTTTATCCGCCTTTGTCCCTTTGATCACCGTCACGCCGTTATCCGCGTCCATCCGCGAGATCCGCGGTCGTAATCAAGCCTTCCGCCCAAACCTGCCAAGAATCACCTTACGCGCCGGATTCTCGACTAACTTGTACACAGCCACCGAAATCACAATCAACGCTGCATACGATATCCATGGATCCAGCGCCGCCACGCCCAGTCGCTCTGTCAGATGGTGATTGTGGATCAGCAGATACACATTGAAGTGCAGTAAATAAAGGCAATAGCTGCTCTCGCCCACCAGCAGCAACGGCGGCCACGCAAACACCGACGCAATCGCATGTTGTCCGCTCAGTCCAAAGACCAGGCACGCGAAAAGGCCCATCAGCAGTCCGCCATGCTTAAGCAGGTAAGGAAGGTGAGGAGCCGCAACGTAGAAAAACAGGCCCAGCGCCACCAGCGCACCCGCCGCAATGGCTACTCGCCGTCTTTGCGTGATCGTCACCGAAAGTTGAAGCCGTGCAAGCGCAATCCCTGCCAGAAAGGTCGCAGCATAAGGAATAGGCGTGTACTTCAAAAACCGGATCAGTGTCGTGGACGTGTAACGAGTAACCGGCTCAGTCAGATTATCGGGATTGAAGATGAGATAAAGTGTCGCCGGTAGGATATCGATCACCCAAAGAACAAGGATCATAAGAATCAGCCGGGACGGCCGTCGCGGCCACTGCAACCGGATCAGCCACGGGAATGCAGCGTAGAAAGCGACCTCACAAGACAGCGTCCATGCGACGGTATTCCAGAAGGTAGCCAGGCTTGGACTCCACCCCTGCAGCAACAAAGGCGTCAGCGTCAATCCCTTCCAGAACTCCACCTGAGAACGCGCCGTCCACTCCAGCTTCAGCATCTCGAACGACACCAACAGCGCAAGCAGGTAGACCGGATAGAGTCGCGAAAAACGAGCCAGCCAGAACTCCCGCTTCACCAGCGTCGCCCCACGGTCAGCGTAGTTGTAAGCCAGGATGTAGCCCGAGATCAGAAAGAACACATTGACGAAGACAAAGCCATTCTCAACAAACGGCCTCAGCGGACCGAGGTGCGGAGGCGTGAAATGGAACAGAACGATATTGAAAGCGAGAAGGGTACGTATGCCTGTCAGCGCAGGTAACGGTGGCTTGCGCGCAGGTTTGATCGCGGAGGTCGTCGCCGTAATTGCAGGTGTGGTCGTCGTCGTAGCCAAAATGGAAAAGTGTCCTGTTTCTGAAAGCTCCCGCATGCGACAACGTACCCTTGTCTTGCAGTCCCTTGTCTTTGCAGTAGCCGTTTTGTTTGTCATCCCCGCAGGAGATCTGCTTCTGTTGTTGCCGCTGCTAGTTCTTTGGTTGTCATCCCCGCAGGGGCTCTGCTTTTGCCATTGCCCGTCTCTGGCTCTAATCCTGTGCGGTCACTTCGCAACGGTCTGGCGACAAAGTTCCCTTCAAATTGGATGCACCAAACGCGACAATCCATCTAACCCATCTTCAACAGATTTGATGCCCCCACCGGCGCTTCATTCCCTCAAAACGGAGGTTGCGAAAGATTTTCAGGATTTCTGGCATGATTTTACGACTCAAAAATCAGCCGCCCGTTATCCAGCTTTGCCACACTTTGCACCGCTAACAGACCACAAAAACACCACCGCCAACACCCGATCTTCGCAAAAACCCCTGCAAAAACGTTAATCCCCAGCCTTGGGAGAATCCAAAAAAATCTGCAAAAAAACTCAGGCAGTCACAAGCGAGCCCAGCTTCTCTCCACTGACCACCCGCACGATATTCCCCTGCTCACGCATGCTGAAGACCATCATCGGCATGTTGTTGTCTTTACACAGCGAAACAGCAGTCGTGTCCATCACCCCAAGCCCCAGCCGCAGAATATCGTTGTACGTGACCTGCTCAAACCGAGTAGCGTCCGGATCCTTTTTAGGATCAGCACTATAGATGCCATCCACCGACGTAGCCTTCAGCAGAATATCCGCCTTGATCTCCATAGCTCGCAGACTCGCCGCCGTATCGGTCGAAAAGAAAGGATTCCCCGTCCCCGCAGCAAAAATAACAATACGGTTCTTCTCCAGATGCCGCATAGCGCGCCGGCGAATATAGGGCTCAGCCACCTGATGCATCTCGATCGCCGACATCACACGGCACATAATCCCGCGTTTTTCGATAGCATCCTGCAAAGCAATCGCATTGATCACGGTCGACAACATGCCCATATGATCAGCAGCAACGCGATCCATATCAATCGCCTGCTGCGCTACACCACGAAAGAAATTGCCGCCGCCCACAACAATGCCGATCTGGCATCCCAGAGCGTGCGCGTCTGCAATCTCCTCCGCAACTTTATGGATAAACACCGCGTCAATGCCGAAGCCGCGGCCTGCAGCCAGGGCTTCTCCGGAGATCTTGAGGAGGACTCTTTTGTACATGTCAGGTCTAAGTATCGCA
>DATDHL010000380.1:0-5065 GCA_036521575.1 Edaphobacter sp.
CCGGGTCTGACAGCAAAAACTTGCTCCAGACCGGAAAAAGAGGAAATTCGCTTTGAACTCGACCGTCAAACAAATTCTGATCTGGGTCTTCATGGCTACGTGTCTGGTCGTCCTTTGGCAGTTCGTCGTCAAAGGCACCGGTGCCAACCAGGAAAAGAACATCAGCCTGACCCAACTCCTCAACGACGCCGACCAGGGCAAGATCAGCGAGGTCACGGTCAATGGCGCTGAGGTTACGGGCAAGTACCGCGAAGGCAGTGTCCAGTTCCACACCACCATTCCGGGCAACTATCCGGACATGTACAAGACCCTCCGCGATCACGGCGTCAACATCACCATTAAGGACCAGAACTCGAACGCGTGGCTCGGATTCCTCATCCAGCTCGCCCCGTTCGCGCTCCTCCTTGGCCTCTGGTTCTTCCTCCTGCGCCAGATGCAGTCCGGCGGCAACAAGGCCATGAGCTTTGGCAAGTCCCGCGCCCGCCTGCTCTCCATGCAGCAGAAGAAGATCACCTTCAAGGACGTCGCTGGCGTCGACGAAGCCAAGGAAGAGCTCAAGGAGATCATCGAGTTCCTCCGCGAAGCGCAGAAGTTCCAGCGTCTCGGTGGCCGCATCCCCAAGGGCGTCCTGCTCGTCGGACCTCCGGGAACCGGCAAGACCCTCCTCGCTCGCGCAGTCGCTGGCGAAGCCAACGTCCCCTTCTTCTCCATCTCCGGTTCTGACTTCGTCGAGATGTTCGTAGGCGTCGGCGCATCCCGCGTCCGCGACCTCTTCGAGCAGGGCAAGAAGAACGCTCCCTGCATCATCTTCATCGACGAGATCGACGCTGTCGGCCGTCACCGTGGCGCAGGCCTCGGCGGCGGACACGACGAGCGCGAGCAGACCCTCAACCAGCTTCTCGTCGAGATGGACGGCTTCGAGTCCAACGATGGAGTCATCCTCGTCGCCGCGACCAACCGCCCCGACGTCCTCGACCCCGCCCTCCTCCGCCCCGGCCGCTTCGATCGTCGCGTCATCGTCGATCGTCCCGACATCCGTGGCCGCGAAGAGGTCCTCAAGGTCCACTCCAGGAAGGTCCCCATGGCCGAGGACGTGAACCTCAACATCCTCGCTCGTGGCACACCGGGCTTTTCCGGTGCCGACCTCGCCAACATGGTCAACGAGGCCGCCCTCACCGCCGCCCGCTACAACCGCAAGGCCGTCCACATGTACGACTTCGAAGTAGCCAAGGACAAGGTCATGATGGGCGCCGAGCGCAAGTCGATGCTCCTCACCGACGAAGAGAAGAAGGTCACCGCCTACCACGAGGCCGGTCACACCCTCGTCTCCGCCCTCCGCGAGCACTCCGACCCACTCCACAAGGTCACCATCATCCCCCGCGGAATGGCCCTCGGAGTCACGGTCTACCTGCCCGAAGAGGACCAGCACACCGTCACCAAGGAATACCTCGAAACGCGCCTCGCCACTCTCATGGGCGGACGCTGCGCCGAGGAGATCTTCCTCAAGAAGATGACCACCGGCGCAGGCAACGATATCGAGCGCATCACCGAACTCGCCCGAAAGATGGTCTGCGAGTTCGGCATGAGCAAACTCGGTCCCATGACCTACGGCAAGAAGGAAGAGCAGATCTTCCTCGGCCGCGAGATTGCCCAGCACCGCGACTTCTCCGAAGAGACCGCCCGTCAGATCGACGGCGAGGTCCGCGCCTTCGTTGACACCGCATACCAGGCGGCCTACAACCTCCTCAACAGCAACCACGACATCATGCACCGCATGGCAGCCGCCCTGCTCGAGCGTGAAACCCTGGACGCCGCCGAGATCAAGCTGATCATCGAAGGCAAGGAGCTCTCGGCCGTCAAGTCACCCCTCTCCGGAGTCGACCCCGGCTCGGGCGAAGCCCAGAAGGTCCTCAAGCCCGAAAGCGGACGCAAGCCCGGCTTCGGCGAAGGCCAACCTTCTCCGGCATAACTTCTAACCCAGCATCGAAAGAGAGGCAGCCCCCGTGGCTGCCTCTCTTTTTTCTGTCAAAGCTTCCCCGTTGCCATAAAACCCAAAAGCCATCATTGCACTGAATCCCAAAGGGTCGTCATTCTGAGCCGGAGGCGAAGAATCCCTGTATTTCGCTCGAAGCGCCACGGCTACACACCATTATGGGAAAATGCTCTAGCTTCTTAGGCTGCCACCAGCGAAAGGAAACAAAGAATGAAGCTACACATACACGAGTGGGGCACCGGCAATAAGACCGCCATCCTGATCCACGGCCTCTTTGCCGACCACCAGAGCTGGTGGCGAGTTGGCCCCGCCCTGGCGACCCGTGGCTATCGCGTCCTCGCCCCCGACCTCCGCGGACACGGCCTCAGCCCCCGCGGCCCCTACTCCCCCCACCACTGGGCCGCCGACCTCGTCGACTCCCTCCCCCATCACGCTGACCTCGCCATCGGGCACTCCCTCGGAGGAATGTCGCTAGCCCTCGCCGCCGCCGCCCTCCAGGTCAAGAGCGCCATCTACGTCGATCCCGCCTGGAAGCTCACTCCCGCCCAGGAGTTGTCCTTCAAAACCGACTGGTCACCCGAGCTCGATTGGACCGTCGAGCAATGGCTCGAAGCCCACCCCTTCTGGGCCGCCGGCGACATCACCGCCCGCCTCTCCTCCATCAAAGACTTCGACCCAGCATGCATCGACGGCCTGCTCACCGGTCACGGCTACGACCACATGCCACGCGCCATCACCTGCCCCTCGCTGGCCCTGCTGGCCCACCCGAGCGAGTTCGTTCCCCACGACGACGCAACCCACCTCCAGGACATCGGAATGGAGGTCTGGGCCCTCCCACACACCACCCACTCCATGCACCGCGAGGACTACGACCTCTTCATGCTAGCCATCGACCGCTGGCGCACCCACCCTGCCCACACCCAGCCGTCATTCTGAGCCCTGAGCGAAGCCGAAGAGGGCAGAGAACCCCGCATTTCTCCCGAAGCGCCAAAACGCTGGGGTGCCCCATCCATGGCGCAGCCTCACCGAGGCATGGGTGGGAAAGTATCCCCTTTCCCCCGCCAGCTTTTGCACTTTGCCCTTGCCTTTCTTGCTTGCCATCCCGAAGGGGACCCTGCCGTTGTCGTTGCCGTTGTCGTTGCTGTTGCACTTGCCTTTCTTGCTTGTCATCCCCGAAGGGGGACCTGCTGTTCGCTCTCGAAGAAAGCCCCTCCCCCGAAAAACTATGCCGTCCGCAAACCACGTTTACCACACATTTCACCATCAACTCACCACAAATAACCAGCCTCGAACAGCACTTTTCCTCAGTAAAAACAAGGTTCCACCACATCAGAAATTTTCGGACAAATTCCCGCCAATGCGACAATAGAAACAGCCGCATGCGCCTCCGTACCCTCACACTCCTCCTCCTCACTACCCTCACCGGATGCGGCTATCACCAGGCCGGCTCGGCCACCCACATCCCCGCGAACGTCCGCACCCTCGCCGTCCCCATCTTCAGCACCCGCGTCCAGGCCTACCTCACCGAGATGACGTTCACCCAGGCCGTCATCCGCGAGCTCAACACCCGCACCCACTACACCATCCTCAACACCGAATCCCCCAGCGCCGACGCCACTCTCCGCGGCACCATCCTCACCCAGACCGTCGCCCCCCTCACCTACGACGCCACCACCGGCCAGACCTCCAGCTACCTCGTCGCCATCACCGCCAAGATCGTCCTCACCGCCCACGACGGCCGCATCCTCTACCAGAACGACTCCATCACCTTCCGCGAGCAGTACCAATCCACGCAAGACCTCAGCGGCTTCATCCAGGAAAACTCCCCCGCCGTCCGTCGCGTCGCAAGAGACTTCGCCCAGGCCATCGTAAGCGATATGCTGGAGTCCTTCTAATGCCCTCACTCCGCAGCTTCGCCGCAACCGACCGCTTCATCGCCGAGATCGCCGCCCCCGCGACCCTCCGTCCCGGCTACGTCCTCATCGGCGACGAGATCTTCCTCTACGACCGCTGCCGCCGCGCCGTCCTCTCCACCCTCATCCCTCCCGACACACGCGACTTCTCCCTCCACGACATCGACCTCGCCGAAACCAGCATCTTCGAAGCCCTCGACCGCGCCCAGACGCCGTCCCTAATGGCGCCCTTCCAGGTCCTCTTCCTCCGCAACCTGAAAAACCTCTACGGCCGCGGCAGCAAAAAAGAAGAATTCGCCGCCATTGACGCCTACTTCCGCTCTCCCAACCCCTCGGCCCTCATCCTCTTCGTAGCCGACCACCTCCGCATCCCCACCGACCTCCGCAAGATGGACTACCAGGACAAAGACCGCTTCGAGCGCATCCGCGAGACCCTCGGCGATTGGTGCGGCATCATCGAACTAGCCCGCGTCGACGAGACCGACGCCATCAAGTGGGTCACCACCACCGCCGAATCCCGCAACGTCCGCTTCGACCCCGACGCCGCCCGCGAGCTAGTCGACTCCCTAGGCGCCGACATGATGCTCATCGCCAGCGAGTTCGAAAAGCTCCTCCTCTACGTTGAAGGAAAAAACCGAGTCACCCTCGGCGACGTAGAAACCATGGTCCTCGCCGCCAAGCAGCGCAGCCTCTACGAGCTCACCGACGCCATCTCCGCCAAGGACCGCCCCCGAGCACTCCTCCTCCTCCACGGCCTGCTCAACGCCTCCGACGGCGGCGAAGACGCAGCCATCGGCCACCTCTACATGCTCGCCCGCACCTTCCGCCAGATGCTCATTATCTCCGAAAAAAACGTCCGCGATCCCCGAGCCATCTGGCAGGTCCTCTGGCAAGGCTTCCGCATGCCCCCCTTCGCCGCCGAAGACCTCATCAAGCAAGCCCGCCGCTACAAATCCCGCCGCGAACTCACCCGAGCCATCCGCCTCGTAGCCCGCGCCGACCTAGAACTCCGCAGCTCCCCCGCCAACAAACTCCTCGTCCTCGAGCGCCTAATCCTCGACCTCTCCACCGAACCCAAACCCACCCTCTACGAACCGTCCCACCAATTCGCCATAGAGCTGTAAGCCGCCCCTATGCACATCAAATTCTCGGCCTCTTG
>DATDHL010000381.1:0-38094 GCA_036521575.1 Edaphobacter sp.
GAACGTTCCAATAGCGTCTCCAGCATGATCGGGACCTCCTTGATCCCGCGCCCATGCTAGAGCCTTCACTTATGTTGTCTTCATAACGACGAAACCCGCGATTCACAGGGCTTCTCCAAGCCAACACAACATAACTGCGAACACAACATAATCCGCCGAAGCGGTTCCAGCTTCAAGACCAACGGCCTTGGCGATGACGAACGCGATAGCTTCGGCTTCGGTCTCGCGCACAACTTTGGTTGTGGTCGTGCGGCGTTTGGCGTGCTGCAACATCTCATGCGCCAACTCATGCACGAGGGTGGAAAACTCTTCGGCCTCCGATTGCCCCGGCAGAATGGCGATACGTCCACCGTAGCTTGCCCCCAACGCAGGAGCTATGGTGTCGGTGAAATGGAGTTCAATTCCCTGCTTCTCAATGAAGGAGAGCAGTCTTTCGCGGTTCTCACCAACACTGCCTCTGATCTCGCGCATCTCTGGCAGTTCGCGGCCTTCGGTCTGGTTCACATCGAAGACATAGGCTGCGCGAAAGCCGACAAGCACGGCCTTGTTCTGCTTGGTGATGTCCTTCTCAGCTTCTTCCTTTGGCTTGCGCCTGACGCCGATGATCGGCGCCAGAATACGGATGCCGCGCTCCCCCTTCTTGACTCTGCGGCCTAGCTGATTCCACGCATACATTCCGGCAACGCGGGTGGCATCGGGTCTCTGCCGTGCAATCTCCAAAATATTGCCAAAGCTGTAGTTGTGAAAGCGTCCCATGGCGTTGAGGTAAGCGGTGAGTGCATCGGAGTGTCCTGCCTCCAACTGCTCGATAAGGCTCTGGACGTTGGCGGCGATGACTTCCTTTGCGGTCTTCGGCGGTTGCTGACTGTCGTTACTGCCTCTGGCTCGGTTGTTCATGGTGTTGGCTCCTTTGCCCTTGCTTTTCATGCCGTCCCGGCATGTCCCTACATGCCGAACGCCTCCTGGCGAAGGCGGGGGTAGCAAGGCGCAATGGGGAGGGGTATCTCCCACCCTTGGAGAGGGAGCCGCAGGCGGAACGGAAAGGGCGAAGCGCAGCGGAGGTCTGCACAAGCGCAGCGCGGAAGATTGGGGAGACCCCTTGCGCCGCGCGATCGGGGCAGAGCCCCTGAGCGTACCTAGCACTTGCGTTACAAAACAGACCGGAGACATGGTTTACAGCGAAGCGCGACGGCTAAGGTTCCTCAACTTCGGGCACTTGACGACGATGTTGTATGCCATGGAAAGAGAGTCGGATTATGGATCAACGTCTGCAGTTTTTGGCGAGTTATCAGAAAGAAGAGATGTCGGTAGCGGACCTGTGTCGCGCGTACGGGATTTCACGACCTACGGCCTATCGTTGGATCAATCGCTACAATGAGACGGGACCAGAAGGGCTCGTAGATCGCAGTCGCCGGCCACATAGCTGCTCCCATGCGACGCGGGAGCCAATCGAGAACGCCATCCTCGCGCTTCGGGCGAAGCATCCATCCTGGGGGGCACGGAAGCTCAAGGAGGTTGGAGATGCTGCAGCCAGACGTGGTGTGGCCTGCGCCTAGCACCTTCGGAAACATCTTGAGTCGTGCGGGTTTGACGAGTCCGCAGAGGAAGAGAAAGCGCACCACGCCATGCTCCGAGCCGTTCTCGCTGGTCACGGGGCCGAATCAGCTATGGTGCATGGATTTCAAAGGTTACTTCACGACCGGCGACGGCAAGCGTTGCGATCCCTTCACCATTACCGACGCTTACAGTCGTTATCTGATTCGCTGTCAGATCGTCTCGCGCATGGATTTGAGCCAGGTCAGAGCGATTTGCGAAGCGGCGATGCGTGAGTACGGAGTACCCGCGAGAATCAGGACAGACAACGGCGCCCCTTTCGCGGGTACCGGACTTTTAGGACTGTCCAAGCTCTCCCTCGGCTGGAAGAAACTCGGGATCGTGCATGAGCGCATTCAACCGGGCCGCCCGCAACAAAACGGTCGCCATGAACGAATGCACCGAACGCTCAAGGAAGATGCATTGAATCCCCCTGCAGGATCACTTCGCGCTCAGCAGAGCCGATTTGATCGCTTTCGCCACATATTCAACAATGAGCGTCCGCATGAAGGTTTGAACAATCAAACGCCTGCGAGTCTTTACCATCCGAGTTCCATTCGCCTGCCGCGATCGATGCCGGAGTTCACCTACCCCAAGGGTCTTCTACTACGACGAGTGAACAACACCGGAGATATCAGCTGGCACAAGAATAGGGTCTTCATCAGCGAAGTCTTTCGCTTCGAGGAACTTGGATTCGAGTTGGTCACACCCGGTTTCTATAGAGTCTTCTTTCGAGACATGGAGATCGGAGAACTCAATGCGGAGGAGCTTCGCTTTAGAGCTGCGCGGCGAGTGGTCTGAGTGGCCGATGAGTGATTTGCCCTGAAGCCGCAATTCGATAATACTGTCACTTGTCCAAGTACCGACTTCTCGGCAGTGTGGGTTTAGGGACGGCGTATCTCGGGAGTGATCAGTGCAATTGTCATGGTACCTACAGAGGGAACTCGGGTGGAACTGCGCACAGTCCATCGCGGCCCGTTGTGCCGGACGGGGACGGTCGCGAAGACGGAGGTAAGGGGTCGATTCTAAAATCATCGATCAATTTGCATTGCCGGTCCTCCCTTATGCCGCCGGCTCGCGGCACAATCATCACCAGACGCTCATGGAAAAAAATTGCGCGGCATTTCGGTAAAGCGAACCGAACCGTCCAGCGCTGCGAACAGGTTTCGCCTTCCTGTTCCTCGCGTTCCAGGCGCAGATCGCCGCCTCTGCGGTGCCGGTATTCGGATGCTCTCAAACAGTGAGTGCCAGCTGGCCTTGACACGGTATCGCTTTTGGTAGATCATTGCCGGTCAACTCGCTCGACTCGCCGTGGCGAGCCGATACTACGGAGACGCTGCGAGTGTGGGTCCCGATCCTCGCATTCATCCCGCTGTCGAAAGGACAAACACATGCCTTGGAGTGAGACGAGTACCACACTTTCCGCGACCAAGACCGTCGCGATCAATGCGCAAGATGCCTTGCAGATGAATGGCTACCAGCCGTTTTTGACTTTAATCGACGGCAACTCCGGCAAGTCGCAGTCCCGCATTCAGAACGCCGACGGAAAGCTGGTCTTTTATACCCAGAGCGCTCTCAATTCGGGGGTGCCGACCGTCGTATTCAACACCCTCGCAGGTGCGCCGCCGCCTAGTGCAATCGAGATCCACGCACAGGACGGCGTTCAAACGGTGGGCTATCAGCCATTTCTGACGCTGACGGACGCCAACGCCGGTTATGCCAAGGCGCTCATACAGAACGCGAATGGCGGATTGGTCTTGTACACCCAGGGCGGCATTGCCGGATCGAAGCCGGCGATGGTCCTGGACGGTCCCACGGGAGACGTGCTGGTCACCGGCAACCTTAATCTTCCCCAAGGCAACGTGACACTTTCCCAAGGCAGCCTGACCTTGACTCAAGGTGACATTCTTCTCCCGGGTGCCGACTGTGCAGAACAGTTTGACAGCGACGCGGCGCAGTTGCTGGAGCCGGGAACGGTCGTGGTCATCAATGAGGAGGGCGGCGTGTGCCAAAGCCATAGCGCATATGACACGAAAGTCGCCGGCGTGGTTTCTGGCGCAGGGGCGTACCGTCCCGGCATCATCCTCGACACGCAAACGTCCGAGGCGGATCGCGTCGCCGTCGCGCTGGTGGGCAAGGTGTATTGCAAAGTCGACGCGCAATACTCTCCGGTCAAGGTGGGCGATCTGCTGACCACGTCACCCACGCCCGGTTGCGCCATGAAGGCCGGCGATCGCGTCAAGGCTTCCGGCGCAGTGCTAGGCAAGGCGTTGCGTCCCCTGGCCGCGGGCTGCGGCCTGATTCCAGTTTTGATTGCCTTGCAATAGGGAGCAGTGCAATGGGCAGATCGTCCGATCAGGATGGCGGCGCAGGCAAGAAACGACGGCTGCAATATCGGCTCTCCACGGACCGGGAAGCCGGGATTGCGTTCGGGGCTCTGAATTGCAATGCAACGGGTGCGGGCGGGGCTCCAGGGACGTCGTTTAAAGATAACGGCGCGCAGAAGCTCACAAACGTTCACGTGCTGCTGATTTTTTGGGGTCAGCAGTGGGCGGGTAACCCAAATGCATTGGCAACTCAGGTGACTGCCAACGTGACTAACCTGTTGGCTGGTCCCTACATGTCATATTTGGTGCAATATGGGGTCCATCGCGGCTCTCTGTGGGGGACCAAGTTCTTCACAGGCGGCGATCCTCCGAACCCTTTCACTACTCAGAGTGTGGGCAATTTTCTTATCAATCAACTGGACAACGACAACCTGCCGGAACCGGATTCTGACTGGCCCATTTTTTACTGCGTGATCATGCCGACGAATGTCTCGTTTCAGGGTGTGAAGCCTCCTGACCCTGTCCTTCCGCTCCCTCCTGGGACGCTGTCGCAGGTTGTCGGAGCGAATTCCTCCATCATTTGGAACGATTACGACCTGGGCGATGTCGACAATGATCCGGCGCACTTTGCCTGGATCGGGAACAACGGTTCTGCTAACTACATCACAACCGTCCTATCGCACGAGTTGGTGGAAACATGCACCGATCCGAACGGGGGCAACGGGATCGTGCAGGTGAGCCCCCCGCCCCAAGGAAACGCCGCTCAGATCGGTGATCCCTGCGGGCAATGGTGCGATCTCGTACGTGGTGTCAGAGTCCAAGCCTACTGGTCCCAACTCGACTCTGTTCAACCGGGTCTTCAGTCGCGCGGCGGTTGCGTCCTTCCGAAGCTCTATTCCGTGAAGCGCACACTGGCCGATCGCAACATCAGTGGGCGAATCAGTTCGCTCGGGAAGCCCATCCCAAGTTTGAATAGGCTTATCACATCCTTGTTTTAGACCAGCTTGGCCTTTGGCTCGACAGTCAGCCTTCGGACGGGCGCAACTTCGATAAAAATGCCGCTTTTAGGCTCGTGCGCTTCGGCAGCCTATCCAGAGTTCTGTCTCTGTTGCAACTCCGAAGTTGCCCGTCTCACAAAATGGCCTTAACTGGCTTCACCAGCTTCCGCTCAACGAGCGGACGGGCAATCCGGACGTTGGGGCTATTAGCTTCAACTTGACCCGTTACGCACTACTCGGACACTTGATGCGAGAGACGAGTTCGCCAAAAATGGGCGTCACTTCACGCATTATCGCCAATGCACTCATTGACAAGCGATGAATACCTATGAGCATCCCGTGGTGAGTGCGGCACATCGCCACTGGGTGGCGGCATATCGGTTTATCCAGCATTGGCGCGCGAAAACAGGCCATGGAACTGACAGAGTATGGAAAGCATGGAAAGCCATGAAGCCGGCTTCCCACCCTTCCCACACTCTTTGGAAATCCCTTCGGGATTCCCACATTCCCACGGCCTCGGCGATTGTATATATGTCTTCTCTTGCCCCATCAACTCGAACCATCGTTACCGCAAGGGGCTTGTAACGGATGTCTCAGGTCCACAACGTAACGCATGTCCCGGTACACTCACCCCTGAGCCGTCTTTGCGGTTGCTGCTGTTGTTCAAAAGATCAGGGGCGGTGTTGCGGGCAGGAACAGGCCCGCTAACGAGGGTGGCGGAAGACGCGCAGCGGCTGGAGACAGGGAGGAGGAACTCCTCCCCGAGGAATCGCGGCGCACAAACTGGAACTGATTGAAGAAAACATTGCGGACCTGACAAAGCTAAGGAAGGCGCTTTCTCGACTTGTGCGTGCCTGCGATGTTTCGTCGGCGGGCGCGGCCTGCCCGATCATTCATCTTCTGACCGATGACTGATTGGTTCGTTTCAGACCGGATGAATTGCTGGGAAGAGTTTGTTGCCGTCGTAGCAACCGGGTGCCGATCCGCGGAATAGCTTCGTCAGCCTATCGTCCTATAATCGAAATACGGGTATGGGGCGATTGTTCCAATTCGGAGCGGTGATGATGCTGATAGGAGCGTTCATTCCTCTTTTGGAACTCTTCGATCGCTGGGATGCTCCGGGCTTGTCGAACGATACCGAATATGCGGTCTTCGCTTTCGTCTTGGCCATCTGTCTTGTACTGCTGGTCTGCAAGCTCATAGCCTCCAGCGCATTGCAGATCGGTTTCACCTCGTGTCGGGTCCTTCTGCGCGACGATAGAGCAGAGCCCGTCGAAGCCGGACACACATTCTTCTTCACGATCCCTCCGCTTTTCATCCTTCCCCTACGGATCTGATCTCCAGAGAAACGCGCCTGATTGGACGCGCCGATTCGGTGAGTCTTCTCGTTCACACACGCACTCGCGCAGGTGACGCGCTGGGCCTTTCTCTGGAGAATTTGAATGTCAGTTTCAAAAACTGTGGGCTGTTTTGTACTCCTTGTAGGTTGGGCATGCCCATTCGTCTGTTCGGGTCAAACGTCGAACGCTGGAGCCGTTGCAGGGACAGTAAGGGCTCCCGATGGCAGTGCGATACCCGGTGCTTCTGTGACCTTATCTGCGACGGACGCACCGGCCCGTATGAGCATCAGTTCCGGCGATGGAAACTTCCTGATCCGTGACCTCCCGAGCGGCAGCTATACGATCAGGGTCACATCACCATCCTTTGCCTCCGATGAAGAGGTGGTGAGTGTTGCCATTGGGCGCACTAATCACCTTTCGATTCATCTCTCGATTGCCAGCACGCAACAGAGCGTCAATGTCTCTGCTGCACCGCCTATGCTAGACACATCACAGACCTCTTCGGTCGTCAACATCGACCGCGACCGCGTAGAAGAGCTCCCGATCCCGAGCCGCAATTACCTGGCCTTCGTTCTGCTATCGCCACAAGTCGCTGCGGCCAACCCAGCGCTGTCACAACAAGGTGTCATCCCGGGTGGGCTCAGCTTCAGCTTTGGCGGACTGCGCCCAGGCAGCAATACGGTATATCTCGACGAGGTCAGCGACAACGATGAGTACACCGGCAGCAGCCGAACTCAACTGTCGCCTGAAGCCATCAGCGACTTTCAGATCGTCAACCACGGGGTTTGCGGCACAGTCAGGTGGCGGCGCGGGAGGCTCGATTGATGTGCAGACACGAGCCGGACTGAACCGCATACACGGCGATGCATTTACCTTCGTGCAGAACGGCGCTCTCAACGGAACCCCGCCGCTCGGGCTGAATCCATACAAGCCGGGCGAAAGCCGCGTCCGGGCCGGGGTAGCGTTGGGCGGCCCGATCCAGCGTGACAGGATGTTCTACTACATCGCCGCCGAGCAGGAGATGGCGCGAGGAGAGGACAGCAACGATCTCAAGCCTTCCACGATCAACACGATCAATTCTTCATTGCGAAACTACCTGCCTCTCGCCAACCTCCATCTCCAGTCCGGCTTCTTTCCCACCGCCGTCCAGGAGACTGAGCTTTCCGGCAGAATCGACCGCACGTTGACCGCGCGAGAGCGCATCATGCTGCGGTATGCCTTCACCAACAGCCGCAACGTCAACGACGCCTTTAATACCGACGAGTTAACGGACCGGACTGCCCGTGGTTCCTCGTTCATTGCCGACAACAGCCTCAACGGGACACTCACTTCCACACTGACAGAGAGCGCCCTGAACAAGCTGAGCTTTGAACTCGCGCAGAGACGCGCTGTGGAGCGCACAGGGCAGACGACCGGACCGGGCGTCCTCATCTCCGGTGTCGCTCTGTTCGGTACTCCATACGCGGGGAATGCCCGGCGTTTCGAGACGCACACCGAGTTTGCAGATACAGTTGCGTTGCAATTCCCCCAGCATTTTGTTCAGTTCGGCGGACGAGCTGACCACGTTGCCCTAAGGACGCATGTGCCGGACGATTCGCAGGGGTTCTTTGTCTTTGCGAATCTCGCCGCACTCCAGAACAGCAATCCTGACTTCTTTATCCAGAACTTCGGCAACTTCGACACTAACCTGAGTGAGACACGCTTCGCGGGCTTTGCTCAGGATCATTGGAGTGCATCTTCCGCTCTGACGGTGGACTTTGGGATGCGCTACGAGTATAACCAGCTGCCGTCGTCGATTCCGCAGGATGCACTCAACTTCAGCCCTCGGTTCGGTCTGGCCTGGACGCCGTTTAAGACGATTGTGGTCCGTAGTGGCTTCGGGATCTTCTACGACCGCTTCCAGCTTGCCACCATCAACCGCATCGCCGAGTTCGACGGCACGCACGGCTTCGCGCAAATCGTCGAGGACACAGACGCCGCCAGTCTCTACCAGAGTGATCACATTCCCACTGCGCCACTCGCTGGCGTCGCGCCAAGTGTGTGGAGGGCGCAGCCTGGTCTGCGTAACCCCTATAGTGAGGTCGCTTCCCTCAGCGCTGAGAAGTTGCTGCCGTGGCAAACAACGCTCACAGGGGAGTACCAGTATGTGCATGGGGTCCATCTGGGGCGGTCGAGCAATATTAATCTTGTTCCACCAGTTATCCTTACATCCGCGAATGCACCCTCTGTTGGTATCTCTTCGCCAACACCGCAGCAGCTCGGACGCCCAGCGTTCACCAAAGCCCGGTACGATCCAACCTATGACGCCGTAAATCAGTTCGCAACATCGGCCAACTCTTCGTATAACGGAGCCACCGTCACGGTGAACCGGCAGTTCCAGGATGACCTGCAGATTTTGGCGGGATACAGCTATTCGAAGACCATCGACGATGCGAGCTACGATCTTGAACAACCGCAGAATCCCTTCGTCATTGGCGACGAACACGCGTTGTCCCTACAAGACCAGCGGCATCGGTTCACCCTGAGCGGCCTTTGCCTGATTGGCCCTGACCTGGGTGATCCGGCAGATGCCGCCAGGAACGCCAATCCCGGCCCACTGATGAAGGCGCTTACCGGGCTGGAATTTGCGCCAATTGTCAGCATTGCCAGTGGCTTCCGTGCGAACCCGATTACCGGATTGGACAGCAACCGGGCCCACATCTTCCCATTTGCAACGCGGCCAGACGCTTACGGCCGAAACGCGTTGGCAACCCCCGTCAACGTCGATGTCGATCTGCGTGTGCTGAAGATGATTCCGTGGAGGGGCGGGCACTTAGATGTCGTGGCCGAGTCCTTCAACCTGCTGAATCATCGCAACGTGTCCTTGCTCAACACAACATTCGGTTCAAACAGTCAGCCAGCGTCGGGATTCGCTGCACCGATCGCAGCATCGACCGCGCGGAGGATTCAGTTCTCACTCGATTACGAGTTTTAATTCCTCTTATTCTGCGACGGCACTTAGTGTCGGCATGACCAGCGAGAGAAATAATCCGTCGACTTCCTTCGCAGAGAGCGGACACTTGTTTTCTACCCACCAGTTAAGCACGAGGATGAATGTTGAATCGATATATCGCACCAAAAGCTCCAGTGGAATCTGGCCTACCGCTTTGCGTCGGGCTCGAAAGCTCTTCCTGACATCTTCGGCGATCAGTCCGGCAAGAACCTTTTGGAGGTGTCCATGTAGGACGGTCCGTCCCCGCGGTCCGAGCTTGAGCTCGCCCGCGTGGCGGAGTTGATCGAGATGCTCGAAGACAGGAAGGCTAAACCAGAGAAGTCTTTCATTGCGGTTATCACTGGGCTGTGGACGCACTGATGGGACGGCCCCGAGTATGTCGTGGAAGGCGCTGACTAGAAGCTCGTCCTTGTCGCGGAAGTGCATATAGAAGGCTGAGCGGCCTACATTGGCACGATCGAGGATCTCCTTGACAGCGATGGAATCGTAGTCTCTTTCGTGGATCAAAGAGTGCAACGCGTCGCGGAGGAGCTTTTGCGTTCTCGCGACACGCCGGTCTGTCTTTTTTCGTTCCACCATTTCCTCTTCCTCCGCAACGGAAGCGGACAAAACGTATTTGTTGTCCACTAACGCACAGTTCCGCCGATGCTGCTCTTTCATGCGAAGCAGGTCCAGTCTAGGCTTAATTCCGGACAGAAGTCCATTTTCATACGACTGTGCGTGAATTCCACACATTGAAGGAGCCAGATCAAAATGAGCACTGCGGAAACGAAACAATTACACAAAACTGCGGGCCTCGTTCTTCACAGAGCGGCGCAATACGATCTCCTGCTTTGGCTGCTGACGCTTGGCAGAGAGCGTGCCTTTCGAGAGCGAGCGCTTAGCCTGGCACACTTGTCTGCGGGCGAGTCGGTTCTGGATATAGGTTGCGGAACTGGGACTCTGGCGATCGCGGCGAAACAGCAGGTCGGTCAGAAAGGGCATGTATATGGAATTGATGCCTCGCCGGAGATGATTGCCCGCGCCGGGAAGAAGGTGAGGAAAGCGGGTCTGGAAGTAGACTTCAGGAACGCATTCGTGGAGTCGTTACCGTTTCCCGACGGGCAATTCGACGTCGTGCTGAGCACCCTGATGCTGCATCATCTGCCTGGCAAGCTGCGCCATCAATGCGCGTCTGAAGTTCGCAGGGTTCTGAAGCCGGGTGGCCGAGTGTTGGCCATCGACTTCGGAACATCACCGGGAGAAAAGGGCATTCTTGCGCACTTTCACCGGCACGGTCACATCAACCTCGCAGAGATGTCCGCCATCTTCAGTGAAGCAGGTCTGAACATCGCGCAGAGCGGCCCGGTGGGAATCGGCGACATCGACTATGTGCTTGCAGTCGCCCCATGTTGCGAATCCTCTGTGCCCATTGATTCAGCGGACCGGCACCATGAAAGTATTTAGCCGTATCTTCGATCGCTCTTGGACCATGATCGCGGCAGTAGTCATTCTTCTCGCTGCTCATGGGCTCGCCCTCTATTTTCTGCGGCACCTGGCACTGTCCGCTGCGGTAGTTTCCGGCATAGTGGTTCTCGTCATCGTCAAGCACATCGGAGCATTCAGCTCCTTGTATGCCCTTTTCCGAAAGCGATTCCAAAAGACACGACCGTCTCAGCGGTGACGTTGCTCACTGTGCGACCCGCCAAGGTGATGCCGCTTTCCACGATAGCAATTCTTTGTTGGCCCAATCCGTGGACTTGTCCGAAAGGGCTTCCTCACCGACGCGCAATATTCAACGCTGCGCGACGAACTTCCGAAAGAACTCAAATCCCTATTCGTATGCGCCTACATAACGGGTATCCGCAAACAAGAGTTGCTTGACATCCGCTGGCCTCAAGTCGAGTTCGAGAGCGGAATCATCGCATTGGAACCCGACGAGACGAAGAACCGGGAGGGGCGCTCGGTTCCGATACTCGAAGGCGATATGCGTGAATTGCTCTTGGAAGCCAAGAGAGCGCGCGACGCCGATTGGCCTGATTCACCTTGGGTCTTCAATCGGAGCGGACGACAGATTAAGGACTTCCGTGTTGCATGGGACGAGGCTTGTAAAAAGGCGAGCGTGCCGGAACTAAACTTCCACGATCTCCGCCGGACGGCTGTTCGGAACATGCGCCGTGCCGGAGTACCTCAAGTGATCCGCATGAAGATTAGCGGGCACAAAACGGATTCTATGGAGCGCCGATATAATATTGTGGATGCGGACGATCTGATCATTGCGAAAGAGTTCATGGAACGCCGCATGAAAACAGCTAAAACAATGTAGCGAAACTGTAGCGGTTGTCGGATAAACCGCGACCCTCGGGGATACACCTTGGACTATCAAATCAACAACTTGTGGTACTGCGATACCCGATGATACACTTACTTCTAGGTTGAGGTGCTAGCGCCGCAAGGCATAGGGGTTCAAGTCCCCTCCTCCGCACCAATCCAAATAATCAATAAGATGCGAGAAGATCAGCCCTCGGTGGCTGGCCTTTCTTTTTGGTCACTGTAACCATTTTTGTCACCATTGCGTTCCCTCTTTTTAAAAACACAGCGTCTGCCTGATGGTCGGACGGCAGCTGTAAAACCGGCGAGATGGACAACTACGGGCCGCCACAACTGTGTCCCGGAAGTGGCATTCTTTCGGATGCGCCATGAAATCGGGCCGTGACTTTCCTGCCCAACCGAGAAGATGCAACGGTTTCCGTCGGTCTAAAGACTTAAACCCCGGAAGACTCCGCATCATGTCCCCAGGATCGCCGGTAGAACCTCGGCAGCCGTGCCCAAGGATCACCTCATCGAAGGCATCGGCATTCAGAGGATCTTCCGGGATGGCACAGACCGACCGAATCCCCTTTGATTGGCCACACCAGCAAATGAAACCCGGAATCGCCCAAATCCCGCAAACGTTAGGTCCCTATCGGGACTATCATGTTTCGACGTTCCGGTGAAGACCTTCGAGCGGACGAAGGCACTCAAGCCAGTCAAGCGGGTCTTCGCCATCTCCATGGTCAACGACAGGCGCGCGGCTTTAGATTAGTCGCGGGACGGTCGGCGTATGACGTCCCTTTCATCGCACCGCGCTGATAAGCGTGCGACTGCATTTGCCGGACAGGATGCGAAGGAACGCGTGGAGTTCAAAAATGCGCTTCGAGATTTTTCCTGCGGAGTGGGTTCTCCAACTTCTCAGGCACCAATCGCAGATCAAACTCCTGTCCATACGGGTGATTGGACACACTCCTGGATCATTCGGCTAATAGCTGGGTATAGCATCGTATGCGACGTAAGAACTATTCCTGATTTTTTTCGAATCTGCTGGTGTGCTCGGCCTGATTAGCAATCTTCTAAGAGGGTGGAACGGTGGGGAGCTTGCTACAATTCTGCCCCGGGAAGTCGGTAGTTTGTTTCTGATTTCCTGTTGCGCCGGGGGAAGTGCCCCTACATAGAAGCCCAGGTACATGACTAGACGTCGCCACTACCCCTGGGTGCAGTGTATGTTGGTGTAGATGAATCGAGCCAGAGTTGCAACCAGTAGCGGTCGCCGTTCCTGGACAGTGAAAGCCGCGCTGTTAGCCATCCTGGTGCTCTTTGCGGTGCGAGCAATTGCTCAGGTGGAATATGTTGATACCACCATCGGCAATGTTGGTATTCTGCTGGAGTCGACACGTCCCACTGTGTATCTGCCGAACAGCATGGTCCGCATATATCCGATTCGCGCGGATGCATTCGATGATCGAATTCGTTCGTTTCCTCTAACCATTAGCTCTCATCGGATAGACGAGCTGTTCAGTATCATGCCCGGTAAAGACGGCCGACCGGCTTCGTACGATCAGGAAAGAACGACGCCGTATTACTACTCCACCCGCTTCGACGAGTCGCTGATCCGAACAGAGTTCTCGCCAACTGAGCGTTGCGGCTATTACCGTTTTGCCTTTCCCCATGGCAACGCTTCCGTCGTGTTGTCGAATCGACATACTGGAAATCTGCAGGTGCAAAAGGACGGCGTGGTAAGCGGGGAAGAACAGTTCAGCGACATGAAGGCCTTTGTGTATGGTGAGTTCAGCGCGCCGGCGACACTTAACACCGAAATAAAGGGCGATCAGAGCAGCATAACCGCCTCAATGCGAAGCGCGAACGTGCTCGAATTTCGCTACGGCATATCCTTCATTAGCGTTGAACAGGCGAAAAAGAATCTGCAGCGGGAGATTCCGGAGTGGGGACTTGATCGTGTCAAGGAAGCCGCGAAGGCGCGCTGGAACGAAACCCTTGGCGAGATCGCAGTGGAAGGCGGGACGGAAGCGCAGCGCCGGGTCTTCTACAGCGCCCTTTATCGTTGCTTCGAGCGCATGGTCAACATTACCGAAGATGGCCGATACTACAGCGGATTCGATCATCAGGTCCACGAAGACGCACGCCCTTTTTACGTCGATAACTGGCTGTGGGATACGTATCGTGCGCTTGAACCACTGCAAACACTGCTGAATCCCAATGTCGAAGCGGACAAGATACAGTCGTATGTCCGTATGTATCAGCAGTCGGGCGTCATGCCTACCTTCGCTCTCGTTTCAGGCAATTACGCCTGCATGAACGGCAATCACTCCGCGCCCTGGTTTGCAGACGCATGGTTCAAGGGGGTGCGAAACTTCGATCTGCAGACTGCTTACGACGGTGTTCGCAAGCGAGCTCTCGATATCACACTGCTCCCTTGGCGTCTGGGTCCAAAAGGGCCATTGGACGAGTTTTACGCCGCCCATGGTTATATGCCCGCCTTACGACCTGGAGAAAAGGAGACTGACCCGCAGGTCCATCCCTTCGAAAAACGCCAAACAGTTGCAGTGACACTGGAGAACAGTTTCGATGACTGGAACATCGCCCAACTCGCGCGCATTCTCAAAAAAACGGACGACGAAAAGCTCTTTCTTGAACGGGCCTCCAACTACAAAAATCTCTTTCGCGCGGATAAGGGACTGATGTGGCCCAAGGACGCCGATGGGCAGTGGATCGAACCGCTCGATCCAAAGTTCGACGGCGGAATGGGTGGACGCGATTACTACGATGAGAACAACGCTTACACCTACACCTGGGATGTGATGCACGATATCGCCGGCTTGACTGTGCTGATGGGAGGACCCGGCAAGGCCGAAGCAAATCTGGACCAGCTATTCCGTGAACCGCTTGGCCGTTCGAAGTATGCATTCCAAGCAAAGTTTCCTGATTCGACATCGATGGTGGGCCAGTTTTCGATGGGGAATGAACCTAGTCTTGCCATTCCGTACATCTATAACCGTCTGGGTGCTCCGTGGAAGACACAAAAGCGAGTCCGCATGCTCCTTGAGTCATTCTTTACCGACACGGTGCAAGGCATTCCTGGCGACGAGGACGGCGGCGGACTGAGCGCATTCGTGGTGTTTTCGATGCTGGGATTCTACCCCGCTACGGCGGGAATTCCGGCCTATGACGTAGGTAGTCCGGTCTTTGACAAGGCCACCATCCATCTTAAGAATGGGAAAGACTTCGTCATCTTGGCCAGCCGCAATTCTCATGAAAATAAATATGTGCAGGGCATCCGGTTGAATGGACGACCTCTCAGTCAGGTGTGGTTCCGCCACGCTGATATTGCCAATGGCGGAACGCTGGAATTGACCATGGGCGATGTGCCAAACAACACGCTGGGCTCAGTCGGCTCCATTTTCCCGCCCGACTCTCTCGCGGTCCACCCGGAAGATTACGATAGCCCTCATCCTTGAAGCGATGGGCGACTTCTCAGACCGGGGGACGGCGGCCTTCTGGTCTTCTCGCCGCTCCTCAGCAAGTATCTGCTTCGAGGACTCAGATCGCGGGAAATGTAGTTGTTTTCAAGAGCATGGACAACTCAACTGAGAAATAGCAGGATCGGGCACTTTTATGAGTTACCATCGGCGATGGGAAAACATGTCCTCTATGATTGGATACGAAACGTGCGGTACCAAATCTTTGCTTCGCACATCGCCTCTTCTCGAGATTTACAAGAAGAAGGAATAACTCAAATCTGGGCGACTGCTCTCATTGCGAGAGAGCAATCAAGCCTACTGCGCCATCACGTCCGCAAAGCAATTAAGTGTAGGAAGGACCTGCGCTCTCGAGGTGTTGCAGCTTTATGCCTCCCGATATGGGATCCAAACCTGCATTGCGGTTTCTTCTCGGTTGGCCCAGGCATAGTACGGAATCAGATTCAAGGTAGAACGCTTCTGTTCCGCCTTTGTTGCAGTGGTCGCAGGGAAATAGAGCTCCGTGTCTGTCGCTGTACGATTGATTGCCCCTGGATGAGCAAGTACCATCACACCACCGAGCAGCTTCGGCTCGAAGTTTGCTGTCGTGTTCTCGTTCAGATACACGGTGTAATCAGCAAGATTCATTCCATGCGCGTGATCGTTCTGATCTAGTTGTTCCATACAGAACACAATCGGCCCACGCTGAAATGCAACTCGTCCACGGTCTTCCGTCACAGCAAGGTTCGCCCTCAGTAAATGTGTCGTCATGTCGAACTCGATGTCGATAGTGTCGTTTGCGTCCCAGCGACGGCGAATCGCGAGATACTCTCCAGGCCTTGCGCCGCCGAACTCCTTCCCGTTTACCTTGACCATATTTTTCGCAGACCAGCCAGGGATCCGTATATACATTACGAAGTCGCTCGACGTAGCAGGACTCACTGTCAACTTGACCTCGCCGCTCCACGGATAATTTGTCTTCTGCTTGATATTTAATCCAGTGCCATCATGCAGGTGCCAGGTCATTTCCGAATTGTCATAGAGGTGAACGTAAACACCATCCGCACTGGTGCTGTAGAAATAGCCTGACAATGATGCAAACGTTCGCTCCAAGTTTGGAGGGCAGCACGTCGTGTCATACCACGGATTGCGTATCTTGCCTTCGGGTGCATGTCGATCACTAGAGTTGCCCGAAGGGTCAAACGCTAGAGGATTCCGATAACAGTACGTTTTTCCGTCGAGCGACATTCCGGAATTGATGCCGTTATACAACGCACGCTCAATCACGTCGGCAAACTTCGCTTCACCGGAGGCCGCAAGCATCCTCCAGCTCCACATCATGTTGCCGATTGCAGCGCAACTCTCGCCATATGCTCTCGCATTCGGCAGCTCATATGCATCGCCAAAGGCTTCGCCGCTCTCACGTGCTCCTACGCCGCCGTTTACATAGAGCTGATGTGTGGTCAAGTCATTCCACAATGCATTCAGTGTCTTCCAATAAATCGGATCGCCGGTTTCAAGGTAGTAGTCCGTGGCGCCGCAGCAGGCATACATCGCGCGAACCGCATGACCCTCCAGCTTGGTCCGCGAGGTGAAGGGAATACCGCAGTACATGTAGACAATCTGCGATGGCTTAAGAGGAACTCGCTCATCCCCGTGAAGAATGTACCCCGCCAGATCAACATACTTTCGATCGCCGGTTGTACGAGAGAGCTCGATCAGCGCCATCTCGATCTCAGGGTGTCCAGAGACGATTGCTTTTTGGTTTGTGCCCGGCCCATAGTTCGGAATCAGAAAATCATCCACAAAACGGATGCCCGCATCAAGCAGCGTGCGATCTCCTGTCGCCCGATAATATGCAATAGCGCCCTGCAGCATATGGCCAATGCAATATAATTCGTGGCCTGTGGTTTGCGTGTCGTACTGCATGCGCAACGCTTTTCTATCGCCGTTGTAGTAGGTGTTCAAATATCCGTTCGGTTCCTGGATCGCGACTACATTGCGAATCATTGAGTTCGTCGTTTTTCTGAGTTCGGGCTGATCGTCCACTTGCAGCTGGAAGCCAACGGCCTCGATCCATTTGTATATATCTGAGTCTGAATAAACGGGTCCCTTCTGGGGTCCCTGGAATTTGCCTTCGAGCCTCAGAAAGTTATCCATCCTCCCATGTTGGAGTAACTCATCGTGCATGCTCGGTATGCTGGCCACCAGATTTGTCTTACGTCGCTGCGACCAGAACCCATCATGAATGACGACCGCACTCACTGGGACCGTCTTCAATTTAGCGTAGGGTGAGTTGTTCAGGTCGATGACGCCAGAACGTCTCCAATCTGTCTTGTTTGCCTTCGGAGAATCCGCCGATTCTGGTTTAGCTGCAAGCATGGAGAGCAGGCCCGCACGCCTCGGCTGGGCATATGCAACGGCAGGAGGAATCATAGTAACTGCGGCGGAAGTGATAAACGTGCGACGGGAGAGCCGACATTTCATAGTAAGTACCCCTGGGAAAATCCTAACCACCTGTTCTAGTCTCAAAAATATCCGCAGTCAAAGTAATCTTTGGCTGGAATGACATCGCTAACTACTCGTTAGTTCACCTCTAATTTGGTACGGAGCCGAATATCGTCCGACGACGAGCCGATCATCACGTCGAACATTCCCGGGGCCACCACGAATTTTCGGGTGACGACATCGTAGTATGAAAGCGCTGAGACAGGCAGAGAGAGTGTGACGTGTTTACTTACACCAGGTTCGAGCGCGATTCGCTGAAATCCGCGTAGGCTCTTGATCGGTTGCACCACGGTCGACTTCTCCTGATGAACATACATCTGCGCCACCTCCGAACCCGCTCGCGAGCCTGTGTTCTGCAGGTCGAACGACACATCAACCTGGCCAGTCGTACTCGATTTACTTTGCGATAGCTTTAGATTGCTGTACGTGAACTTTGTATAGCTGAGTCCGTGACCGAAGGGATAAAGCGGGACACCCTTGAAATAGAGATAAGTAAATCCCTTCGAGACGTCGTACTCATTCTGCGGTGGCACACCATCGAGGCTTGCATACCCCGTGTAGGGAAGATGGCCCCCCGGGTTGTATTCGCCCAGCAGCACTTGCGCGATAGCTGTGCCTCCTGCCTCGCCTGGATACCACGCATCGAGAATAGCCGGAAGATGGTCATTCGCCCACGTCACAGCCAGCGGCCCTGCATTCATCAGTACCAAAACCGTCTTCGGATTGGCCGCATAAACCGCCTCCATCAACTGCTCCTGAGCCCCGGGAAGATTTAGGTCTCTACGGTCTCTGCCCTCTGCTTCGACCTTTAAATTTGTCCCGAGAAACAGAATGGCAACATCAGACTTTCGCGCCAATTCAACGGCGCGTGCGATGGCAGCCGGATCAGCACCTTCCACAAACCCAGCCCCTTGCTCATATTCCACCTTCACACCTGCGCCCAACAACTCCTTCAATCCTTGCAACGGGCTAGTCTTTCGCGCTGGCGTGCCGTAGTAGTTTCCTGTTTCGTACGCTGTGTCGCCCGCAGGACCGATCACAGCAACGCTCTTCAAGCTCTTCCCATCGAGAGGTAGAAAATTATTTCGATTTGTAAGCAGCGTCATCGACTCCAGTGCAGTCTGCAACGAAAGCCGCAGATGTTCCTCGGAGCGGATCACGTTCGCTGAGATCTTCGAATAGGGATTCAGCTCAGGCGGGTCGAATGCGCCGAGGCGAAAGCCAACACGGAGCACCCGCGCCAGCGCCCGATCTACATCGGCAATAGGCAAACGGCCGCTTTTCACTGCCAAAGGAATATTTGTCTCGAACTGCATATCGTCTGAGTCACAACCAGCTTGTATGGAACGCGCCGTTGCCTCGACCGGATCTTCGGTGATGTGGTGTGCAGCTACCAACAGGTTGACTGCTCCGAGATCGTCGGTCACAAAGCCATCAAAATTCCATTGTCCTCGCAGGATGTCCGTCAGCAGATACTTGTTGATCGCATCCGGAACCCCGTTGATAGCGTTATAGGAAGCCATCACCGACTGTGCATGACCTTCCACGATCACAGCCCTCCAATGCGGAAGCCAATACTCCATCAGATTACGTTCATCTACCTCGGCAGAGAGTCTTTGACGGTTCGTCTCCACGTTGTTCACGGCGAAATGCTTCACAGTTGCAGCCACTTTGAGATAGTGAGGGTCATCGCCCTGCAGGCCTTGCACATAGGCAACACCCATGCGCCCTGTCAGAAAAGGATCTTCACTGAACACCTCCTGGATTCTTCCCCAACGCGGATCTCGGCTCACATTGATCACGGGTGAGCGGAATACCAGGCCATGCTTCGAGCGAGGTCCGTCCGCGCCGATGTTGTACAGGGCTCGTGCTTCATCGGACATCGCGCCGGTAATCGTGTGTATCAACGCAGGATCCCAGGTCGCACCCATCGCAATAGGCGCCGGGAAAAGAGTAGTAGGCTGCTTCGACCACACGCCGTGGAGTGTCTGATTCCAGCCGCCCCAAGCCGCGACTCTGAGTCTTGGAATACCGACATTGAGATGGTTCAACTGCTGCGCCTTCTCTTCCAGCGTCATGCGTGCGATCAGATCGGCGACCCTTTGATCAGTTGGTTTCGAAGGATCGAGGTAAGCTGGCCGCGCTGCGTCTTGTGCATACGCTCCGCACAGACAAAGCAAGAGGCTACAGATAGTGGCAACGGGCTTCATCGATCCATCTCCTTAAGTGATTGCAGTCTCAGCTAGTCCTTTTTCAAGTCAGTACCCTACATGTCGCGAAGCGGCTCGATCACCGACGCCATGTCCACATCTCCGAATCCTTTCGCGATGGCAGCTTCAAAGAGACTCCGTGCCACCTCTGCCGTCTTCAAATCCACGCTATAGCGCGCCGCCTCCGTTTGGGCGTATAACAAGTCCTTCGTCATCAACTTAAGGAGAAAATTTACTGTGTAATTGTGGCTGACCATCCTTGCCGAAATAGCTCCAAGCAGCGGACTACCCGGCGCACCCGCTTTCAATATAGAGAGCGCCTTCTCTTGATCGAGCCCACTGCGCTCAATCCATGCAAGCCCCTCTGCCAGCGATGCCACCTGAACCCCACACAAAAAATTGTTGATCAACTTCATCTTTGCACCACTTCCGACTGGGCCAAGATGAATGATCTCTTTGCTCATCACCTTCAGCACGGGCGTGGCAGCTTCCAGCACCAGATCTTTACCACCCACTAAGAAGGAGAGTTGGCCAGCTTCGGCCTGCATGCGGCTACCCGTCACTGGAGCATCCAGCAACTCCGCTCCACGTTGCGCGGCCAGCGTTGCAATCTCTGCGACCCACGCTGGACTCACGGTGCTCGATTCAATCAGGATCGCACCTTCTTCTACCGCATCCAGCGCGCCATTCTTACCCACCCACACTTCGCGCGATGCCGCGTCATCTGCGAGCATACTGATAATGACGGACGCGCCTCTTGCGGCTTCGGCAGGCGTGGATGCGAACCGTGCGCCTCTGGCTACCAGCGCCTCGGCCTTCGCTTCGGTCCGGTTATATACAGTCAGAGGAAATCCAGCCTTAAGCAGATTCCCTGCCATGCCAGTACCCATCGTGCCCAACCCGAGTATCGCTATGCGTTCGCTCACAGAAAAATCTCCTTCTACTATTCCGTTGTCAGACAAGCGGACTAACCGCCACTTGGCGATTTTCACCTTTTGCCTCGACACGGACCGGATTGCGTAGTGCTCGTCCAAATCCTTCGTAGCGCACTTCCATCCAATCGCCATCTTCCAGCACAATCCCGTCGCCGAAGCTCAGCGAGTGAGCTCCGAAGAAGTGCACGTGCACGTCGCCCGGCTGACGATGCCCTTCAAACTTGAAATGATGATGCTCCAGATTGGAGAGGCTGTGACACATGTTGTCCTCGCCGGTGGCTACAGCCTTCGACCAGATCGTCCTCTCCTTTCTCTCGATGCGGACCTCTCCACGAACGGACTGAAATCCGGCCCCAACCACGAGTTCAGGGCCGAGGCTGCACGTGCGTAGTTTCGAGCCCGCAAGGTTCAGATAATTGCGCTTTTCAAATCTGTGATCGGAGAACTCATTGCCCGCGGCCATCCCAACGCGATAGGGTGTACCGTCCGCACCAATTACATAGATCCCCGCCAACTCCCCCTCTTCACCGCCATCTTCCGCATAGGCAGGAATCGTCAAAGGCTCGAGCGGCGCCTGCAACATGGAGCCGTTGCCTTTGTAAAACCACTCCGGCGCAACTCCGATCGCACCCTCCGTTGGGCGCCCTCCCTCAACGCCCCACTGAAACATGCGCATACTATCGGTCACATCTTCAGCTGTCTTCGCAGCAGTAGCAATATGCATGGCTTGTCTCTCCTTCGCGCTTCCAAGGTGTGTCAGGCCAGTACCCGAGATCGTCAATTTTGATGGAACTCCAGGCACGTCGATCGGAGCCAACAGATGCCAGTCCGAAGTTCCTGCATAAATCGCGCCGTAGTCCAGCATCTCGCCGTTCGCCAATTCAACGGCCAGTGCACTGAGCTGGCCCCCGCAACTCAGGCAACGCTGTACCAACTCGTAGACAGTCTCAACTTCACTGAGGCAGCGGAGGTGTGGCTCCTCGACTACGGCTACTCGGCGTGAAGAGCCGTTAGTAATCTGAACAAGATGGATCATGCTCATCCTTTACTCGATTATCTTGAAGCGCTTCAGCGACTCTTCGTTCACAGTCAGACCCAGGCCGGGAGTGTTCTCGTCTAGGTCGATATATCCATTCACCGGAACTGGTTCGCCGTCGAAGATATACCAAAACAGTTCATTGCCAACTTCAACGTCAACCTTGGGAAAGAACTCTGCCATCGGCGAGTTGAGGCTCGCCATCACGACATGGTAGTTGTGCATCTGGCCGGCATGCGGCACCACAGGGATCTGATAAGCCTCTGCCAATGCGGATATCTTGCGAGCCTGGCTGATGCCGCCTACGCGGTTCGTGTCGAACTGGATATAGTCGAGCGCATTGGCCTCAAGCAAATCACGAAAGCCGAAGACGGTGAACTCATGCTCTCCACCTGCAATCGGTATCCGCCCATATGCCTTCAACTCCTTATATCCGCGCGTGTCGTCGGGAATCACGGGCTCTTCCAGCCACCTTAGATGAAAAGGTTCGAGCAGCGGGAGCATGCGTTTCGCATAGTCGAGCGTCCAACCCATGTAGGCGTCTGCCATCACATCGACACCATCGCCGACGACCTCGCGGACCGTGCGCACCAACTCGACATTACGCTGCATCCCCTCTGCGCCGTCGACTGGTCCCCATCCGAAACGCAGCTTCATCGCCGTGTATCCTTCGTCCTTGTAGCGCTGCGCTTCAATCCTCAATTCGTCCAACGGCATGCTGTAGAGCCGGCTTGCATACACGGGAATACGCTTCTTTGTTCGCCCACCCAATAGCCGGTAGACAGGTTGTTGAGCGGATTTACCCAACAGGTCCCACAACGCGATATCGACCGCGCTGATCGCAGTCATCGCAACACCCTTGCGTCCGAAGGCCATTGTCCGGCGATACATTTGCTGCCACAAATACTCGATGTCCCACGGGTCCGCTCCCAACAGCAACGGCTTCAGATACGTGTCGATGCACGATTTGGTAACCAGCGGTGACAACGCGGCATTACCTAGGCCGACCAGGCCTGCATCCGTAAATATCTCTACCAGCACCCATCCATGGAAGGTAAAGGTCCCCATTGACGCTTCACGGAACATCACCAGATCCATCGGATTGGTGCAAAAGTGAGGAGGCAACGGTGTCGTTTCGCCCTCCCACTGTACGACGCGCGTGCGCATTTCTGTGATCTTCATGATTGACTCTCTATTTGTAGGAGATCTGAAGTCTTAAGCGGTTGAAGTCTTCCACCCAGAAGCAGGATGGCTAGAAACCCAATAAGGTGAAAGGTTCCAACGATAAAAAACAGCGTTCCATATCCGAATCCGCGACCGAGCAGGAAGCCGGCGACGACACCAAAGATCGCTCCTCCAATGGCACCGCCAAACCCCACCAACCCCGACACCGATCCCACTGCGGACAGAGGGAAGATGTCAGCAGGCAGAGTCATGATTAACCCCGACCACGATTGCTGACAGAAAAATGCGATGCTAAAGAACATAAGCGCCCAGCCCACCGGCACGTGCGGCACCAACATGACTACTGGCATAAACAGCGCACTGAGACCCAGAACAAACTTGCGCGAGAAATCCAGCGATCTTCCGCGGCTCAGAAGGGTGCTGGACAACCACCCTCCCAGAAAGCTTCCTACTCCAGACGCTGCATATGGAATCCACGCGTAGTAGCTCACATGTTTTACATCGAAGCCGCGCACATCGTAGAGGTACTTCGGTAGCCAGAACAGGTAGAAGTACCACGCCGAGTCACTCATAAATTTTGCGAAAACCAGCACCTGCACCTTGCGCATACTCACAATATCCAGAAAGGACAGTTGCTGCGCGATCAATCGTGCATCAAGCGTGTCGATAGAAGCAGTGTTGCTTCCGCGGTAGCTCACCGACCACCAGATGACCCACGCAATCCCTACCGCTCCTGCTGCAAAAAACACCGTCCTCCATCCACTCGTCAGCAGCACGATGCCGATCAGTGGCGGAGCCAGTACCGAGCCTATTGCAGTTCCCGCATTGATGATTCCCATCGCCGTCGATCTCTGATGCAGCGGAATCCACTCTGCGACCACTCTCGTCGCCGCAGGGAACGCCCCACCCTCGCCCATTCCCAGCAGGCAACGAGCCAGCATAAGAAATGCGAAGTTCATCGCCAGTCCATGCAGCGCGCATGCGATAGACCACCAAAGCATGATCAGCATGAACCCCCGGCGAGTCCCCAGAACATCCAGCATTCGTCCTCCCGCCGCATACAGCAATGCGTACGGGATCAGAAACGAAAACTGCAGCCACGAGAATTGCTGATCGCTCAGCGGGATCGTTCGCTGAATTGCGGAGATAGCGACAGGCAGCGTCTGACGGTCAAAGTAGCTGATGGCAATCGCCGCCGTTACCATCGCGACAAAGTACCACTGCACTTCGATCATCTTCGGCTGAATTGTCCCTTCGGCTTCACTCAACACGTTCTCCACATGGTCACCATTTCAAACGTATCAGCGATGTAGCCTGCCTCGGCAGTTCTGTAGCAATCGTTACTTTGCCGTCTTTCACATCCACCCATTCCGGAGACCGCAGAAGCTCCAGATGGCCCGCCTCTTTCAATCGCGCATATTGTTCCGCCGTAGGCGCCTGGGGAGATCCCATCGCCTTCCAGGCGGTGTACGAATTGCTGTGCGTGTTGTCTATCCGATAGTGCTCCAGCAGTACCTTCTTCACCCCCAGAGGAATGCTCGCAATCGTCACTTGAACCGGTGCACCCTCCGCCGGAACATCGTCATCATGGTAGTTCCATAACATCACAGCCGCCTCATGATCTCCTTTGGTGGCAAAGGCATTGATGTCCGGTGTCTGCCTCACTCCTGTATTCAGGATGTCATCAAGCGAAACCTGTCCTGTGCTGCTCGTATTCACTCGTTCTCCGGACATCAAACCCGCCATCCGGAAAACATTCAGTACCGGCTTGTCTACTCCGTTCGTCGCCAGCGTGCGGAAGCCTTCGAAGTACTCCTTATCCTCAAACTCGAACGACCAAGAAAGCATGGAGATGAGATTCACCTTATATCGATCCTGCAATTCAAACAGAGCCTTGATAGCAGCTGCTGTGTACGTCGGATACAGCGGACCGTTCCGGTATGCATTCGATGAATTCACCTTCATCGAACACGCCGCACATCCTTCGGGATCGGCCTCGCTCAGAATGATGGGGAGATGGATGTACTTCGGGTACTTCGCCACAATGCGAAACCCGTTTCCTGCGGCCTTCAACTCATTCGCAAGCCCCATCCGCACATGCCCGTCCACAACCGTCGGCCGTCCCTTGGGGTGGAACGAAATGAAATCCAGCGGGATCGCCTTTCCATTCGCTGCGCTCTTGTCATTGAGGCAATGCTTCAGAAAATTATCGAGAAAGGCCTCGGCTTTATCTGATGCGGGTCCTGTACTCGCCGGACCACCTACGATCGCGCCAGGCAGTGCAGCCCGAACTCCAGCCACGGAATAATCGTAGAGCTTGTTGTACTCCTCGGGTGTGGCGTGCCAGTACGGAATGTCTGGCTCATTCCACACCTCGAAATACCAAGTGCGCACCTGCTCCTTGCCATAGCGCTCCACGAGATGTTCCGTATACTTCCGCACCAATTCGCCCCACATCGCATAATCTTTCGGAGGATTATTCGATGCTCCGGAGATCGTGCTGCCCGGATAGTGAACCTGGTAAGCATCCACTCCCGGCACCGTCGCAGCGAGATCCTTGGGCATGAATCCCAACTCGACCATCGGCCGTACTCCCGCCTTCTGGAATTCGTCAAAAGTCTGATCGGTGATCGTGAAGTCGTACACCGGCTTTCCATTCGCATCCAGCGTGAATACGTTCGATGAACTCCATTTCAATTCCGGAACCCCGTTCCCGGAGGTCAACAGATGGTGCGCGCGAATGTATACAGGTACCGGGCTTAGATCGTGCAGCTCCGTCAGAAGCTGTTTGCCGTACTTCATTGTCGTATAGTTGGACTCGTCATATCCAAACCAACTGTAGATCGGCTTGTACGGCCCTTGAGGCTTTGAAAGGTCAACCTGAATGGATACAGGGTTTGATGTCGGAGCCTGTGCTGCCGCCTGCATCGTGGCAGCACAGATCAAGGTCAGGGCGAACTTGCGCATAGGTCGTCGGCCTTTTTGTTGGTTAGAAGTTGTACTTCAGAGCAAATTGAATATCACGTGATGGGATCGAAGTTGAAGTGACCGTGCAGCAGGTGGACGCATCAATCGTCGAGCTCGGAGCGTTGAAGCTGTTCGTATTTGGAAGATTGAAGAACTCTGCCCGGAAAGACAGAACCGACTCGCCCGGTAACGAGAAGTTTTTGAACACCGACGCGTCGTACTGCCGGAACGCATCCGACTGTAAAACATTGGCTCGCACCTGCCCGTAGGTGAACTGCGGCGCCACGGCATAAGCCGTCTTATCGAACCAACTCGTCAGCGACTTGCGGAACGTAGGCGATCCCCCGGCAGGATTCAAATTCGGTCGCTGCGATCCCACACCGGTGTTAGCCCTGTCTGACGAGACGACGGGCGTGTATGGCGTTCCGCTCCGCAACACGATGATCGTCTGCACCTGCCACCCGCCCAGAACTGCATCTACGGCGCGGTTGGCGTTAGCCATGTACTTTCTGCCGCGGCCTACCGGCAGCTCATAGCTACCGCTTATCGCCAGATTCTGCGGTGTATTGAACGGCGAGTAGGTTCTCTCGAACCCTATATTTCCACCTAGCGCCGGCGACTGGTTCGACTGCATAAACTTCGACCACGTGTAAGCGATCAATCCAGTGAATCCATTTCCCGCGCGGTGCTGGATCTTCGACTGCAAAGACTGGTAAGTCGTCCCGAGATCCTGCGTCTGATACGTGATCGTCCCCCATGGCTGGAACGGACGCCGCGCCTGAACGGCTCCTGCTGCCGGACTCGGATCGTTGAAGTCATTCGTACTCTGCAGATGAACCCCGTGATTCCCAACATACGCAATCTCGAAGATCGTCTTGGGCGTAAGCTGCTGCTGTACTCCGAGACTATAATGCTGGTTCGACCCAACCTTCAGGTGTGTCCGAGTTGGTAGCAACGCTGGATTCGCGGACGCAGAGCCGAGTTGGGAGCCAAGGAAGAAATTCGCGGTTGAACGTGTCGGAACCACACTCTGAGTCTGGTTGACCGTCTCCAATAGAAGGAACGGCAGAATATTACGGTTCACACGGCCGCTGGTCCCCTCAGGCTCGTAGAAAATACCGAAGCCGCCGCGAAACACTGTTCCAGGTCCAAGTGGCTGCCACGAAAAGCCAACACGTGGAGCAAACTGCGTACGATCAGTATAGGTGATCGAGTAGGGGAGACCCACCTGGCTGCTGGTTTGAATATATTGCCCGAAGAACTGATAAGCAGCAGGAGCGGCATACTGAGAAGTCAAATCCACCTGATTTGTATTGCTCGCCACAATGATCGGCTTTGACTGGGTCGGATCGAAGGTGCCGAGCTGTCCCTTGTACCCGTTCAACCACGGCGAGTATTCATACCGCAGCCCAAGATTCAACGTTAGTTTGTCGCTCACGCGGATATCATCCTGAGCGAAATACTGATGATACCACCTCTGTCCGCCGAAGTTGGCACCTGGATAGGCACGAGCCACCGAAGCCGGATACCCCAGCAGAAAGTCTGCAATGGCATCGCCTCCCGTAGGATTGGCCGTAGTCGCAGTGGGGTTCTGAGTCTCAATTCCAGTGAAGTTGAAGATTCCGGCATAGTTCGAGCTGTCGTAACCGATCCACTGATAGTAACGGACCAGGACGCCAAACTTCAGAGAGTGACGGCCTTTCAGCATCGTGAAGGTGTCTGTTGGTTCCAACACAGTGCGGTCCTGCGATTTCGGGCGCTGATCGAACGCAGATCCCTGCAGCGCAGCATAGCCGCTAAAGGAATAGTCAGGAAAGGAGCTCCCGGTATCAGGCCGCGCCAACCCGGCAAACCCCTGTATGCCATTTGCGGCGTTAAAGTCAGGCCCCTGCAGGAATGCGGACAGCCGCACATGACTGGGAAGATAGTGAATGCGGAAATCTTGTACTTTATTGGCGCCGATGTTCGTAATGAGGCCGACGGCGATGTCCTGACCGTTGGACGTTAGCGATGCAGTCTTCAACAGTGGCGCAGCGTTGGGATCGGTTTGACGATTGTTCACGTAAATCCAGCGTCCAAAAAGCCGGTTGGATGAACCGATCTGATGCTCAATACGGATCGTGAACTGATCGTAATCGATTGCCTGGGAAGGAACGGCTTTGAAGTTCGCCGCGCCGCTGTTCGGGTGTGGAATATAAGCCAGCACCGCACTCGCTTGCGCTGTAATCCGCGAAGGGCAGATCACGTTTGGAACCCCGTTGCAGTTGATTTGATTGCGAGTCGTTGTCGTACCGACCGTGGTCGTCGTCAACGGATCATAGATTGGCTTCCCCAAACCGGTAAAATCTCCAGCTCGTTGCGCATCGGTAGGCACAATGCTGTTGATGACCAGTCCCTGCCGTAGTCGTTGCCCCTCGTAAGCGACGAAGAAGAAGGTTTTGTCTCTACCGTTATACAAATGCGCAATCGAGAGGGGCCCTCCAATGTTGCCTCCGAACTGATTGCGTTTCAAAATTGCTCGCGTCGTCGAGAAAAAATTACGCGCGTCGAGCTTTTCGTTCCGGATAAATTCAAACACCCCACCATGAAACCTGTTTGTTCCCGATTTCGTAGTCGCGTTGAAAAACGCGCCACCTCGGTTGTACTCGGCAGAGTACGGACTCTGCTGCACGCTGAACTCCTGCAGCGCATCGATCGATGTCTGGATAAACGTCCCACCCTGATGCTGCTCGCTGACATCTACGCCATCGAGCAGGAACGAGATCGCGCTCCCCCGAATACCACTAATCGTATTGCCGTTCACGATCTCTGGCCGGATAGCAAGGGAGTTGCCCGTGGCCGGTAACAGCGCAGCTCCGGGTGTAAGTTCCGCCAACCGATAGAAGCCGCGTCCATTCAGTGGTAAGCTGGTGAGTTGCTGATTCGTCACAACCGTTCCCATCGTTGCCGTATCTGTGCTCAGCAGCTGAGTCTCCGCATACACTTCGACCGTAGTAGTCGACGCACCTACTTTTAACTGCAGATCCTGGCGAACGATTTGGCCCACCTGAACTTCAATGTTCGATGTATTGATCGTTGTGAACCCCGGCGCGGTGACGCTCAGCGAGTAGACTCCCGCCGACACCGGTGTGATCACAAAGTTCCCCGTCGAGTCAGTAACCGCACTCTGCACACTATTCGTGCCGACGTTCGTCACCTTGACGATTGCCTGCGTCACGACCGCGCCCTGGGTGTCAGTGATACGCCCTACAAGCCGTCCCGCTTCCACCTGGCTGTGGATAGGCATCACCCCAACCCCCAGCAATAGAACAAGCATCAGCGGATTCCCGGTATATGTAACAAGCGTGCGAACGTTCATATCGTTCCTCGTCTGTGAATTTGTATTGGAACTCTTTCAGACAACTGCGAGCGTCGCCAAAGGTAGTACCAAGAAGAAAAACTTGTCAAGATAAAATTTCAAAAGAGGAAGTCCATGAGCCACACAACCAACGACTCTATACACATACCGCACCCAAACAACCCAATTGCGAATGCTGATAATATCAAGAATTTTCGGGTAATCTGGCACTTTACCCGCCTCAGACACCGCGAACGAAACCTCGGATTTCACTCCATAATTGCCTCCGAAAATAAGAAAAACGATGTCGCCGATCTTCATTTTTCACGAGGCAGATAAGGTAGTACCAATACTGGTCACAATAAATGCACAGAGACGGCACATATCGTTTGACATCAACTTTCTCTTGGCACACTATTCAGAGATGAACGAACGTCGGAAGTCCCCGCTCGGTGATGGCGGACACATCCTCAACGACAAAGACGACGTCACACATCTGCTCATCCTCCGCTTCCAGCAACTGCTAAGCGATGGAGTCCTGTCTCCCGGCGCGAGGTTGCCACCCGAGCGTGAACTGGCCGCAGCCTTCGGAGTAGCCCGCTCTTCGCTTCGCCCAGCCCTCAAGGTCCTTGAGATCATGGGCGTCATCACTCAAAAAGTCGGTGACGGCAGCTACCTCAACAAGGATGCTTCCTCGGTCCTCTCCGTGCCCATGGAGTTTCTTTTTCTCCTCGACGACACCACACTCCAGGAACTCAGCGAGATGCGCCTCATGATGGAGCCCGGCCTGGCCGCTAAGGCAGCCGAACGCGCCAACGCCCAGCACATCGCGCTGCTCAGACAATCGATCGTAGATCTCGAACACAGCAAGGACGACCGTGTCCGCCTCGTTGCATCCGATCTGCTCTTCCACCGTGCCATATTTCAGGCATCGGGCAATCGTCTTGCAGGACGCCTTTTTCACACCATCCACCGCGCGATGCTGAACATGATTATGGTGACGTCTCAGCTAGTCGATCTGGAACACACCCTCCATTTCCATCGGCCGATCCTGGTCGCGATCGAACGGCGCGACCCCGAACTTGCCTCCCGTCTCATGGCAGATCATCTGACCGATGCACGCGACCTTCTGCTTCATAGCCGCGAACAGGATAGTTCCCGCCAGCTCCTTAATCACCTCGCCTCCAGTCTGTCGGTCCGTAAACGTGCTCCTAAGGTCGGCCCTCTGTCATCCGGTGGCCGCTCCAAAGTTCCGAAGGCTATCGGTGCCATCCGCTCTTCCAGAATTTAGCCGACGAATAATCTCGCCTGCAGCGGCAGAGATATCCAATGAAGCGAGCGAATCCCCCAGGCCAAACATCTCAGCCGGATTCAGAGCGATCGCTTCCAACGCCTCGTCAGAAGGTAATCCGTAGGCTACTACGTAGCCTGCAGCATAAGGCAGATTGCGAACATCACTCGATCCACTCAGCGATGAAACCGCGATCTTCACACGCCGCTTCTGCAATTCGGCAGCAAGCGAATAAGCCGCGTGGTAGCGCTCGTCCGGGACGAGGAGCATCATAGATTACCCGACGATCACCGATCGCTGCTGTTTTTCGACGCGGAACCACATCGTGTCTGAGCCGACTTCCGTAAGGCCAAGATCGTTTTGAAAGGGGATTTTATGCGCGACAACAACAGCGAGCATCGGCACACAGAGATGAGCCATAATCTCTGCTGCTACGGGGCAGAGGAAGGGCTCGAAAAACGCTACCAATGCCGGCACGCTGCAGTGAAGACCCTCTGTGCTGAACCGCACACAGATTGACTCAACCCATTCTATTGATGGAGGGCAACATCGAAGCAGTGATTTTTCGTCATCACCAGAACACGCTTCCGTCGCGCTCAACTACGACAACACCAGCCACGCACACCGGCCCCGACCCCCTTTCGAGAGGGGTGGGTACCCGCGCAGATAGTGATTCTCTACAGGCATTTGTTGCCGAAGACCAATGTTTTTACAGTTGCCGAGTTTGTTGGCCGGGTTCGGATCGAAGTTGGGCGAACTGACAACCGCAGTATTCGTGATCGACCCCTTGTTCGGTAATTTCGAAATCTGCACCGTGATGGTCACTGTCGCTCCACTGGCCATGTTTGCAAAGTTGCAGGTAACGGTTCCACCCATTGCGGTAAGGTTGGACTGTGTGGTCACGAACAGGTCGGACTTGTTCTGCACCGTGATGCTTGCCGATCCGGCCGATCCGGAGTTATTGGTGGTATTCGGGTCAGACGTGCTGGAAGTTACCGATGGAGTGTTGGCGAGAGTCGCTCCGTCGATAACAGTAGTGCTCAACGTGGCCTGAATCGTGATCGTGACAGCGTCACCATCAGCAAGAGTTGCCAGGTTAAGGCTGGCCCCTCCGCCGGAGATCGTACAGTTGCCCTGCGTCGAACTGCAGGAAGTGAAGGTTACACCAGCCGGCGGGAGATCGGAAAAGACGACATCTTCGGCGTCGTCTGGCCCGGAATTTCTCAACTGGACGGTGTAGGTAAACGAATCGCCAGCCACAATCTGCGTTGCCGACGTTTGGCTGGTCAGAGATAAATCCGCAGAGAACAGAGCAAATTCGAAGGCTCCAATGTCACTGTGTGGGCCTTGCGGACGTGCAACTCCCCGCTGATCCCCGACCGGGAAGCGGCGAGCGCCCGCTATGCATCGAGCTCGACGCATAGCGTTGGCATGGAAAGATGAGCGGTAGTGAGATGTAGAGCGGCTCCCGTTCCGGCACAAGGGTCGATGGCGCTGAAGGGTTCCGTGCTTTGGAGAAGCCGCCTCAGCCGGTCGCCTTCTACGGTAGCCAGTGGATAATAGCCGAGCTTGAGCCTGCCCGCGTTGCGCATGGTGAGGGTTCCTTTCGAGGTTTTACAGTATGCGGATTTGATTTGCCGGATTTGACGAGGGCCCGTTGTCGCATCCTTGTCCCGGTATGAGACGAACGAAGACTCGCTAGAATTCCACTATTTTGCTTTGTCGTTGAGCGACGGAAGCCGGGTGGCGACCCGCGAGAGAAAGCAGTACCTACACCCAGCGAATGACTGAGCCTCGGTTAGGAATTCAACTTCCGTCTAGACCATGACTCGGGAGTTTACCAATTCACCGACAGACTAGGCTAAATTGAGAATCGATAACCAGACTTTGCGAGCAATAGTGGAGTGGAAATAGTCCGGGTGGGACAGTACCGATCGCCGTGGGTCGATGGACGACGACGCCAAGGTAACCAGAGGCCAACGCCGTATTGTGCCGCCATACTCGAATTCAGTGTGGCTTACGTCAACCGTTCGTAACGGGGAGCTAACAGCTAACTTTGCGCTCCTGCATCACAACTTTCCCAGCACGATCGCCCTTCCTGGCAGATCGAGCGATGGACGTAGTGATCGTCCGGACCGGCCTTGCTCATGGTCTTGAGGCACCAGTAGGTCGCTGTGGCTCCCATCAGGTCTGCGTGTTCCTCATGAAATTCACCATAGGCGGCGTAAGAAGACTTGCTACGGAGTGAGGCACAACTAAGTTGCACAAGGGTTGTCATATCAGATCTCCTTAACCAATGGAGCTTGGGTCGCGCGGCATCTGCCCGGCTGCTAGCAAGACGGTACGGTAGATGGCGGTCTGGAAGAGTTGCATCTTGAATCCGTTCTGCGAGAGCGGTGTGGCGCCCTGCACGGCGGCGCTTGCAGCTGCGCGGGCGGTGGCCTCGTCGATTGTTTTTCCGGTCAGGATGGCCTCGGCCGCGGTGGAACGGATGGGCGTTGGGGCGGCGACACCGAGCACGATCGATGCCGTTCGGCAACGGGTTCCTTCCATGACTAATACGACTCCGGCATCAGCGAGGGGCCAATCGAAGCTCTCCTTTTCTCCATATTTCTGATAGGCAGAGCGTGTACCGGGTTCCGGCGTCGGTACGAAGATGCCAGTAATCAGTTCGCCAGGTTGTACTACGGTCTCGTTGAGGAGGTTTTTTTCGGGTGGCACGTAAAAATCACTCATGGCTACCGTGCGCTTGCCTCGCTTCGACGTGAGTTCCACCTGCGCATTCATTGCGAGCAGCGGCACAGCCGTCGAGGAGGGATGTACCATCGCGCAGATGCCATTGTTCATAATGGCGTGATATTGGTTTTCGCCGGTGTGCGCATGACAGTCACCGCTGGAGCCGCTCTTCTTCTTGCAGTCGAAGTCGCTGGAGCGAAAGTACCAGCAGCGTGGGCGCTGCATAATGTTGCCGCCAAGCGTCGCCATATTGCGCACCTGCGGTGTGGCCGCGTGGCCGGCAGCGTCTGCCAATGCTGTATAGCTTTTCTGAATCTCGGGATGGTCCGCGATCTCGCTCAAAGTAGACAGCGGTCCAAGGCGCAGGCCATCTTTGCCGGAGGTGATCCCGCGAAGGCTCTCGACGTTGCGAATATTGACGAGCTTCGACGGCGATACGATGTCATCCTTCATCAGGTCTAGCAGATCGATGCCGCCTGCTTTGACGGCAGCACCACCGCCGAGCTGGCCGAGAGCTTCTTCTACTGTCTTGCAATCGACAAATGCGAACTTGTTCATGCCTGCACCTCCTGCACTTTTCCAAGCGCGCTAAGTACGTTTGCGGGAGTCATAGGGATCTTTCGCATACGAACCCCGGTGGCGTTGTAGAACGCGTTGCCGATCGCAGCGGCCAGGGTAATGATGCCGGCCGATTCGCCAATGCCGGCAGCGTCGGTTGAGCTTTGCGCGATGTAATTTTCGACGAGAACGATGTCGATCTGAGGAACCTCACGGGCACCGAGGATCTTGTAGTTTTCGAGGTTCGCGTTCAGCATGTAACCGGCGTTGCGATCCATAATTCGTTGCTCGAAGAGCGCGTAGGAGATGCCTTGCAGGATGCCGCCGTTGATCTGGCTGATGACACCCAACGGGTTGATAGGACGGCCGCAGTCATGTGCGCCGAAGACCTTCTCGATATGCACGCGTCCGGTCTCGGTGTCGACGGCAAGCTCGACGTAATCGACTCCGCCGTAGGTGATGCGCTCTTTCGAGTATTCGGCGGCGCGCGTCGCCCGGGCGGAGATTTCAGCTGTCGGCAGCTTCGCCGTTACCTGCTTGAGCGTGTAGGAGCGTGATGCATCGTTTTTGAATGCAATACGTCCATTTTGGAGTATAAGGTTGTCCGCGGTAGTGTCGAACTGGGGGGCAACTGCGGCGAAGAGCTTCTGCTTCGCCCGATACGCCGCATTGCGGGCTGCAGGTGTGATCGAGCCTGCGGTAACGCTGCCCCCCGAATCGGGCCCGATGGGGAAACGTGTGTCGCCGATGCGGATAACCACGCTCGAGGGAGGAATGCCAAATTCCTCGGCAACGATAATCGCGAGCATGGTCTTGGTTCCTGTTCCGAGGTCCTGTACTGCAGACATCAGCTCGACCGATCCGTCGCGCGAGACACGTACCTCGCACGATGAATCCATACTGACGAAGCGGTACCAGACCGACTGCGCAAGCCCCATGCCTCGTTTGATCGGGCCGCTGTCAAAACCCGCGGCCCTGCGATTGCGCCAGTTCGTACGCTCGAGAATCACCTGCCTCTCGGCCTTTCGAGCCGGGCTCTCATCGATTTTTTCACGGAAGGTGAGCGGGTCCATGTTGAGCTTGACGGCGAGTTCGTCGATGGCCTGCTCAAACGCAAAGCATCCCTGCGGATGGCCAGGCGCTCGAAACGCCGCACCAGGGCCAGCGTTCACGAAGACGTCATACTCCTCCGTGAAGAGATTGGGGCACTTGTACATATTGGTTGCGGGACCTGCAGTGCCGGCTCCAGTACCTACGCCTGCCGTACCGTAGCTTGTAAGTTCGATTGCAGTCAGCGTGCCATCACGTTTAGCGCCGATCTTCAGCTTCTGGTGCGAGTCCGGCCGATTGCAAACGATATGCTCCTGTCGGCGATCGAGCATAAGCTTGACGGGAGCGTTCGTCTTTCTTGACAGGTTCGCCGCGACCACGCCTTCATTTCCAGCGCCGAATTTTGCGCCGAAACCACCGCCCATAAACTCGGTAATCACGCGCACCTTGCTCTGCGGCAGTTTGAAGACGTCGGCGAACTCGTTGCGAACGCTCGACGTGCCCTGGGTTGAGGCGTAGACGGTCACTTCTTCCGGTTTCCAGTCCACGACAAATCCGTGTGTCTCAAGTGCCGAGTGCGTCTGCACCTGGGTAAAGTATTCGCCCTCTACGATCACGTCTGCTTCGGCGAAGCCCTTTTCGGTATCGCCAATCTTCTTCTGCTGTGGCCCGTGAACATTACCCTTCTGTGGAACGCCCTTCGGTCCGCCGCCGCCACCTGCGCTACCCGCTTCGTCAGCGGGTCCGGGGAAGACCATCGGAGCGTCATCAGTTCGCGCGTCCGATCGATCGACCACGAATGGCATTTCGTCGTACTGCACCTTCACCAGCTTCGCCGCGTCATTTGCGATCTGCTGTGAGACTGCGGCAACGCCAGCTATTGGCTGCCCGGCATAACGGATAACCGGATAACGTGAAGGAGTCTCCTGCTTCGGATCGCGGAGTTCTGCGACGCCGTAGACGTGCTCAATGACATGAACGGCACGGACACCGGGCAGCTTTTCAGCTGCGCTTGTGTCGATCGAGACAATGCGACCATGGGGAATCGTTGCATCGACCATCCGCGCATAAAGCATATTGGGCAGATTGACGTCGGCGGTGTACTTGCCCTTCCCCATGACCTTCGCAGGTCCGTCGTAGCGTGCTGTGGGCTTGCCGATGTAAGTGAGCTCGGAGTTTGGGGGGAGCGGCGGCGGTTCGTCGAACTGGACTTCCCGCGGCTTCTGTTGGAGGCCGTTTTGCGGGATGCCCCATACAAAGCTTTCTGTGCGTTTGGGAATATCCGGCTTTGCTGCTGCGGGAGAAGCCTGCGCATCCTCTTCCCTTCCTATCAGCGAATCGAGTGCCATCTTATGCCTCCCTTTCTGTAACGAGCGTGACGAGGCCAGAGGCCTGCTTGCGTTGCTGTGCAACATCGAGCGTTGCCGCAAACACCTTTGGGTAGGCCCCGCAGCGGCAAAGATTACCGCTGACCGCGTGCTTCACGTCGTCGAGATTAGGGTTCGAATTGCGTTCCAGTAGCGCTGCGCAACTCATGACCATGCCGGGAGTGCAGAACCCGCACTGCATCGCATCATGCTTCACGAAAGCAGCCTGCACTCGGTGCATTGTATCGCCATGCGACAGGCCCTCAATCGTCGTGATCTGCCGGCCGACTGCATCGATCGCCAGTGTCATGCACGCAAGCGCCGGTGTCTTGTCGATCCAGATCGTACAAGCCGAACACGACCCGCGGTCGCAGACGACTTTGGTGCCGGTCAAACCCAGGTTGTCGCGCAGTGTCTCGGCGAGTGTATAGCGAGGCTCGATCATCACCGAATACTCATGTCCATTAATAAACAGCTTGACGGCGAGTGGGTCGGGACCGACTGTCCGGTCGTGGTGCAAGGAGTCTTTCGTCTCGCGAGCCAGCGCGCTTGCGGACTCGATAACGGTCGTCGCGGCCGACACGCCAGCACCTTTCAGAAATCCACGACGAGAGAACTTAGTTTTGGGAATGTCTGCCATAGGAACGCCCTTTCGGATGTTTGACTGACTTGATTCGATGAAGGGTTACGAATTGCAGCCCGAAGTTCGATATGGATACTTTACATCCAGCCGCAAGCGGTCCGCCACCTGAGGGACAGGTATATCCGACTTTGCAATCCTTCAAAGCTGACAAAAACATGCAAGCTGATCTTGCTAGATTGGACAAGGTCATGTTGCGAACCCGAACGATTTTTCACCTTGCAGGACGCTCCGACGCCTATTAGCCTACAGACGGTTTCGCAGGCTCCAAAATGACCGAGGGGTCACACTATCCCTCGTCCGATGTGGGCTGGTAAGGGCCGCCAGGGACACCCCAACTCCAAGCAGGCATAGGAGAGTCGATAACAGGAGTCTCGGCAGGGAGAGCGGAATTGGTAGGTGCACGATTTGCTATCCGCATCGTCAATTTGTGGCTTTGCCACATTTTTCTGACCGCAGTTTGGGCGTTGGGACTAAAGGCCCTACTGTTCGGCCTGTGGGGAGGTCGAAGTGGTTCTGAAACTCTCGCCCCGGCCGATAGCATTGCGATAGGCCGCGCGACCATCATGGCGGCTCTCAGAAGTTGAGGCAGGATGCCCTTACCTCGGACCGGTACTGCCCCTCTAAACTTTTGGCCGCAGTGCATGCACCTTCCATTGTGACGAATTGCACTATTTTCGAACTGCTTTTCAGGTTAACCTCCATGCGGAGGGTGAACATGAGAAATCACTTGCTGCTTGCCATAGCAATTTCCGTTAGTTTCCCCGCATACAGTCAGCATGACCACGTGGCAGACATGCGCACTCGTGGCGCTCATGTCATGGGATTCTCGCAGGAAACTACAACCCACCATTTTGTGCTTACCTTTGATGGCGGTGTGATCGATGTTCGTGCAAACGATGTCAAGGACACGAAAAGCAGGGATGAGATTCGGATGCATTTCCAGCACATCTCTCGCATGTTCACAGACGGAGATTTCAAAGACCCGATGCTCGTTCATGCCACGAACGTTCCTGGCATTGTGGCCATGAAACAGCAAAAAGATGCTTTGCACTGGGACGTGGTGGAAACGACACGCGGGGCCAAGATTGTGATTACAGCAGACAACAAACCAGCTCTCGATGCTTTACATGCATTCCTGAAGTTTCAGATCGAGGATCACAAAACAGGAGACTGTGAGATCCCGCACTAGTCAGCGAACCCTACGCAACCGGCTTACGCTGACCTTACAACTCTCCAAGAGCCGCAGCTGC
>DATDHL010000382.1:0-3988 GCA_036521575.1 Edaphobacter sp.
AACAACGCAGCCGGGCATTATGGCTCCCTATCAGGAGAAGCCGCAATTCCATCCGCTGGAGTTGAAGCTCCACTACGACCCAAAGCGAGATAAAGATCGTTACTTCCCGCTGCTGATGGCGGTGGGGAGTACAACGGAAACCGCCACGAATGCGGCTTTGGAGACAAAGCTAGAGCGGCTGGGTTCAACGTTGCAGCAGACATATGCAGCGCATGCAGTGCGATACACCGGGATGAGGGAGGAGTTGACGGCGATTCGGACTCCTGATGCGGGATTGAATGATGCTTTCTCCTGGGCGGCCATTTCGATTGAACAGTTGAGGGCGAAGGTACAACCTTCTGGTGAGGTGGGGCTGGTGGCTGGATATTATTCGTCCGGCGATTCGGCGCGACCGGGATTTGGCTGGTTCTTCGGACGGGACGCGCTCTATACGCTCTATGCGGTGAATGGCTTTGGCGACTTCGGGTTGAGCCGCGAGGCGATGGAGTTCCTGATACGACGGCAGCGCGATGACGGAAAGATGATGCATGAGTACTCGCAGACAGCGGCGAATGTGGATTGGAGAGCGTTGCCGTACATGTATGCTGCGGCCGATGCGACGCCTTTATTCCTGACTGCCATGCTGGACTATGTGCGGAGCAGCGGGGATGTGGATTTTCTGAGGCGTCATCACGAGCCGGTTGAGAAGGCGTGGCACTTTGAGACGACGCATGATTCCGATGGTGACGGCATCTACGACAATGCCCAGGGGACGGGGTGGGTGGAGAGTTGGCCTCCGGGAATGCCGCATCAGGAGATATACCTGGCGCTGTTGGATCAGCAGGCGTCGGCTGCCATGGCAAAGTTGGCTAGCCTGCTGGATGACAAGGCTACGGCTGAATCTGCTGCGAAACGAGCGGACGAACTGACGAAGAAGATCGAGGCGGAGTATTACGATTCCGCTCGCGATGCTTATGCGTTCAGCCGCAATCAAGATGGGACGCTTGATCCTACGGCGACGGTCTATCCGATGGTCGCGTGGTGGAATGGCGGCGAAGGCCTGGCGCATGCACATGCGAGTCTTCGACGGTGGGCTTCGCACGATTTTGCGACAGACTGGGGGATGCGCGACATAGCCGAGAGCGATCCGCTGTTCGATCCGATTAGTTATCACCAGGGATCGGTGTGGCCGTTGTTTACGGGATGGGCAGCTGTGGCGCAGTATCGTGCAGGGCATCCCCTCACTGGGTATGCTCACCTGATGCAGAACGCCGATCAGACGACGATGCAGGATCTGGGGGCGGTTACAGAATTGTTGTCGGGAGCCTTCTTTCAGCCGTTTGGACGGAGTACGAGTCATCAACTCTGGTCTTCTGCGATGGTGGTCGTTCCGACGCTGCGAGGCTTGTTTGGAATCGATGTGGATGCAGTGTCGGAAAGAGTTTGGCTTAATCCGCAGCTGCCGGCTGACTGGAGCAACGCTGAGGTGCAACGGCTGCATGTGGGGGGAGCAGTGTGTTCGCTGGAGTACAAACGCGAAGGACGGCGACTGGTAGTACGAGTGAAGACTGCGGCGGGGAAAGCAGTGGGGCTTGCGACCTCGGTGAAAGAGACGCAGGTGGCGGCAGATGGATCGTCTGTGGCTTTTCCATTGCCGCCGGTCGAGGTCGCGGTGCCGCATGGGTTGCCGTTGCAGGGAGCTCGGACGGCTCAGATAAAGGTACTGACGGAGAAGAGAGATTCACACTCGTTGAAGCTTGGACTAGAGGCTGCTGCGGGATCGGTTGTTGAGTTGGACGTTCGCAGAAATGAACCGAAGCTAAATCTTCGTGTCGAAGGCGGCACTCTGAGTGTTGCAGAAGGCGCGGGAGGGCAGAGCGATCTCGACAAGGTGGTGGTAAAGTTTCCCGAAGGAACGGGGTATCAGCATCGTGCACTTGCTCTGAGTTGGTAGCCAGCGCTTAGTCAATCATTTGAGTCGACCAATCCAGGAGCCGTAGGGCGGCAGGGTGATGGCGGAGAGGTCGGTCGCATTTTTAAGTGATGGATCACTCGTAAGTACTGTTTGCACCGATTTGCCTAGTGTCTTCGCATACGTCGGATCGACGAAGAGAGGCTGCGGCTGGCCGGTGCAGTTGAGTGAGACGAGAATGGCCGGTTTTCCAGCGGCGTCTTGACGAATGAACGACAGCACAGAAGGGTTGTTTACGTCGATCATGACCATTTCTCCGTTACGCAGTGCAGGGTCCGACCTGCGCAAGGCGATTAATCGCTTGTGCCAATTGAGTAGCGAATTTGGTTCATTCTCTTCAGTCTTGACGTTGGTCGCGCGGTAGCCGGGGGGAACGGCCAGCCAGGTGGTGTCGGCGGTACTAAACCCTGCGTTCTTTGAGCCATCCCACTGCATGGGGGTGCGTTCTCCGTCGCGGCCTTTCTCCTGGGGCCAGCCTGTAACACCGATCGGATCCTTCACGTCCTCAACACGGGCCGGTGGGGTAGTGACCATGCCAAGCTCCTCGCCGTAGTACATCAAGGCAGAGGAACGTGAGGTTAAGAGAAGCGCGGCGATGAGCTTAGCGATGGCCTCGTTGTGTACGCCGTCGCCGTACCGGTCCCAACTGCGGATGTTGTCGTGATTGTCGAAGACGAAGAGTGGCTGGTTGTTATTGATTTTGGTCTCCGCATCATTGATTCGCTGACGGAGAAGGTTGGCGTCGAGTTTGTTGGTGAAGCCGACCTGCATGTCCATGGGGAGTTGGAGTTCGTCGTGCTTTGCTCCGCCGTACCACTTATCGAGCTCCTGTATGTTCGGCAGGTATGTTTCGCCGATGAGGACACGATCGCCAGGATACTGGTCAGCCAGAGTACGGAAACGACGCATGACGTCGTGTACCTCTGGCAGGTTGTCGTACATGTCATGCTCTTGATTGCGGTCACCGTAGGCGTTGGTGCCTTCTATCTCCTTAGCATCGCGGAGGTCGGGATCTTCAAAGAGTGTGGGGATGGCGTCGAATCTGAAGCCTGCAACACCTCTGTCGAGCCAGAAGCGGACGGAGTCAAACATTGCTTTTTCTACGGCGGGATTGCGCCAGTTAAGATCGGGCTGTTCCTTATAGAAGCGGTGGTAGTAGTACTGGTTCGTTTTTGAATCGTACTGCCATGCTGAGTGACCGAACTCGCTGATCCAGTTGTTGGGTGGGTTGTTCGGCGGTGTGTCTCCGGGTTTGCCGTCACGCCAAACGTACCAGTCGCGCTTTGGATTGTCCTTTGAACTCGCCGATTCGATGAACCACTTGTGCTTGTCGGAGGTGTGGTTCATCACCATGTCCATGAGGATGCGAATGTTTCGTTTCTTCGCTTCGGCCACCAGTCTGTCGAAATCAGCGAGCGTGCCGTACTGCGGGTCGATGTTCTCGTAGTCGGAGATGTCGTAACCAAAATCGACCTGTGGAGATGGATAGATGGGCGAGAGCCAGATTGCGTCGACACCGAGAGATTGCAGGTAGTCGAGACGCTGGGTGATTCCGTTGAGATCGCCTATGCCATCGCCGTCTGAATCCTGAAAACTACGCGGATAGATCTCATAGAAAACGGCGTGCTTCCACCACGGGTCGTTACTCTGCTTTACTGCCGCGTTTGCGTAAGCAATTGTGGTGACGTGTGGTGGCGTCTGTGCCGACGAGATGCTCCAAAGGCCGGAAAGAATAAAGAGTGTGAACGAAGCCAAAACTATTCGGGCCGCGTGAGTTTTAGTGGAGGTGCGTGCAGATAAGGTCATGGGGTGCCTCCTGCGATGCGGCGATAATTTAGTATCGCCGATCGGTGGGTTGTTCCGAACCCTCGGTCTTTGCGGTCGACTAGTGAAGTCAGTCGAGGCCGAGTTTGTGTTGAAGCTGTTCGAGCGAGACGCCTTTCGTCTCTGGATAGATGAAGAGGACAATAAAGAACTGCAGAACCATCATGGCCGCAAAGAAAGCAAAGGGAAGGCCGCCGGAAGATTTGGCCAGCA
>DATDHL010000383.1:0-5385 GCA_036521575.1 Edaphobacter sp.
AGCCCCTGAACCCTGGCTAGCTGCGCTGCTGATACATCAGTCTGGAATTGAAGCATCTGGAGTTTGATCTTCAGCAGATCGCCCTCGCCTATATCGCCAGCTTTGTAGCGCGCCTCTCCTATGTCAACTGTGTTCTGAAAGCTCTTGAGATCTTGCAGCGCGAGCTCAAGAGTCGATTCGGCGAGTTCGACGTTGATGAACTGTGACGCAACACTGAAGCCGAGGCTGCGCTCATTGTCGGCAATCTGTGCCCGTGTCACGGCCGTTTGGTCTTTGGCCGCCTGCAGACGATGTTGGCGCTTCTTGCCTCGTTCAAACAGGTAGCCGACACCTAGATCGAACTGTGCTGTGCTGTCGAGATAGCCCGAGTTGAACTGACTGGGTTGAAAAATAGGCAGAAATTGAGCGTCGCCCACGAGTACTGGGTTCGGCCTAAGGTTTGCAGTGATCTCTTGCGCCTCGCTTTGTTGAATTGTGGTCTTGGCCGCTAGTAGATTGTGATTGTGCTGAAGTGCCATCTGAATGGCGTCATCGAGCGAAATCGTCACAGCCCCAGGATTCTGCGCAAGTGCCTGCGCTGGTGGGGCCGCCGGCGATTGACTTGGTGTGGGCGAGGATTGTGCACCTGCAGCCGCACCGAGCGATACGGCAACTAGCAAAATTGGGAGACCCAAACATGGTGAACGCATAGACAGTCAGCCTTCTTGAAAGAGGGCGATACAGGGATTGGCGTTGCGAACAGTACGTAACTGACCAGGCTGTTATGCGGGGGGCCCCCGGACGGAGATATGTCGGGCGGCCGGACTTGCGGTGAAGCTATAGCGTTGCGGCTCTGGCCCAGGTCCTGTTGGAACCAGAATGTGGGCGCGTCCGCCTGCCAGAGGCGTTTCTATGGCTTGATGGCTCAACTGGCAGATTGGACAAGTGTCAGGGGGAGAATTTGCGTGATGATGCCAGACCTCTCCCAGCGTCGTCCCTAGTACCAGCGCAAGGAGCGCTATAGGGAAGACCAAACGCCAAAATGGCTTTGGATCAGACACTTTTGAGGGACATCTCAAGGGCCCTCCGTAGAGTCTGGTAAGTGTAGCGCACAAATTCAATTTTTGGACATCTGGTTTTTTGCGCTATATCTACGCTTGATAAACGTTGCAAGTCTTCCGCGAAGGCCGTTTTGGTAGTTGCAGAAAGCTTTGTACAAGATGGCTTGGCGTGGGCACCAGGCCTGCACGGTGGAACCATCAACTTCGTTGCCGAAACGCTGGTTTGTGTAGCTATCTCGTAGCCATCGGCCAAGCACCTCCCCATGGCCGCCTGCATGTGGGGAGTCTTAGTATGAAAGGAGTTCCGTGGGGCAAACACGCGTGCCAAAGGCTATCTTGCTGCAATGTTTTTCGCCTATGTCCTCGCACTGGTGCCGATTTGCCCGTGCCTATGCATCCTAAATTTCACTTCGCTCCAGGATGTGATCGATGAAAAACATGGAGGAGGGGACAGAATGAGTAAGGGACGGGTCGTAGTGATGGGGAGCTATGTAGCGGATGTTGCATTTAGGACGCAGAAGCTGCCGGCATGGGGCGAGACCTACATGGGAGAAGAGTTCAAGCTTGGCCCGGGCGGAAAAGGATCGAACCAGGCAGTGGCCGCCGCACGCGCTGGAGCAAAGGTCAGCTTCATCAGTAAGCTTGGCCGCGATACCTTTGGCGATATCGCGCGCAAGGCCTATCGAGAAGAGGGAATTGATGCGACGTACGTGCTCGAGACCGACACCCCAACCGGGGCTGCGGCAATCATCATCGACGCGGTGAAGGGCGAGAACGCAATTATCGTCGTGCCGGGAGCGTGCTTTGAGCTGACACCGCAGGAGGTAGAGCAGGCGCAGCAGGTGATTGCAGAGTCGGCAATCTTCGTCACGCAATTGGAACTCTCGCTGCCGACGGTCGAGGCTGGCTTGAAGCTCGCACATTCTCTCGGCGTGCCGACGATCCTGAATCCGGCGCCCGGTCGTGAACTGTCGGACAACGTACTGCAGCATTGTGACTATCTGACACCGAATGAAACCGAGACCGAGATTTTGACGGGCGTCCATATCACCTCGCTAGCGGACGCAGAGCGGGCAGCGGATATCCTGCTTTCACGCGGAGTACGTAATGCAGTGATTACACTTGGAGCACAAGGTGCTTTGGTGAAGAACGCGACGACGAGCCAGCATGTGCCTGCGTATGACGTTGGTCCAATCGTAGAGACAACCGGGGCGGGAGACGCATTCAACGGTGGCTTCGCAGTGGCTCTGGCCGAGGGCAAGGACATCACCCAGTCAGTGCGCTTTGGCTGTGCAGTGGCCGGTATTTCGGTCACCCGACCCGGCACGGCCCCCTCGATGCCTTTCCGCCAAGAGATAGATAAGCTATTGCAGTGACCGCTATCAGATAGAGAGCAAAGAAGAACGTGTAGCGGCGGGTACTCGTATACTGGGATGATAGGGAAGAGGCTCGCGCTGCGATCTGGTGCTATCATCGAATCCCTTCCTGGACACCATGAGTGTTTGGCAGGTTCGAGCACAAATCGTTTCGTAAGCGATCGTTAGCGTGCCCCGATTATTAGTAGGCCGCTTCGTAAATTTTGCTCTCAGGAATTATTGAGGGAGATAAGACTATGGCAGTGAAGCAACAAGAGCAGCACCCCGTTATCCGTCATTCCGTTCCGGTCGAACTCAACGGCCGATCCCTGGAACCGAACCGTCGGATACCTCTCAATCTTGAGTGGGTCGAAGAGATCCGCGTTAATACCAGCGCAGTAGAAAGACGCGCCAGCACGATCGACACGCGTCGTTCGGTGAAGAAGGAATGGCAGGCTGCATGGTTACTTCGCGCCATCGCCTGTATGGACCTCACGACTTTGAGCGGCGACGACAGTGCCGAACGTGTGAAGCGGCTCTGCGCCAAGGCACGATATCCTTTGCAGCGGCATATCGTTGAAAAACTTGGTATCGAAGAACTGAACCTCACCACTGGAGCGGTCTGCGTCTATCATGCGTTCGTTGAGACTGCAGTAAAGGCACTGGAAGGCACAAATATCCCTGTTGCCGCCGTCTCGACCGGTTTCCCTGCTGGCCTCTCACCCCTAGCCGAGAGAGTGCAGGAGATCCGGCGCTCCGTTGAAGCAGGAGCCCACGAGATCGACATCGTCATCACGCGAGCGCACGTCTTTAACGGCGAATGGCAGGCACTTTACGATGAGGTGGCAGCGTTCAAGGACGCTTGTGGCGCAGCCCACATGAAGACCATCCTGGGGACGGGCGATCTGCTTACCCTGCGTAATGTCGCACGCGCCAGCGTAGTAGCGATGATGGCCGGCGCCGATTTTATTAAGACCTCCACGGGCAAGGAAGCTGTCAATGCAACGATTCCCGTCTCGCTAGTGATGGTCAGGGCCATCCGCGGTTACGCAGAAAGAACAGGAATGTATGTAGGTTTCAAGCCTGCAGGCGGAATCAAGACGGCCAAGCAGGCTCTTCAATGGATGTATGTGATGAAGGATGAATTAGGCAGGCCTTGGCTCGAACCAAGCCTCTTCCGTTTTGGTGCGAGCAGCATGCTTGCTGATATTGAGCGCCAACTGGAGCACTACATCACCGGCCGTTACTCTGCCGCCTACCGTCACCCGATTGCATAAGGAGTTTTTGTGAGTAACTCAATTGTGGAAGAGTTTTACGCCATGGAGTACGGGCCCGCACCCGAGGATTCGAAAGAGGTAGAACGCTGGCTCGATGCGCACAAGCGCAGTTTCGGTCACTATATTGATGGTGCGTGGCGGAAGCCTGCAGCAGGCGAATACTTCGCTACGAACAATCCCGCAACTGGCGATAAGATCGCCGAAGTTGCGCAGGCTGATGCCGCTGACGTTGATGCTGCAGTCAAAGCTGCCCGCAAGGCTCTTCCCGCGTGGCAGGCATTGAGCGGTCATCAGCGTGCGCGCTATCTCTATGCGCTCGCACGTCAGGTCCAGAAGCACTCGCGTCGGCTCGCTGTCTTAGAGACGATCGACAACGGCAAGACCATTCGCGAGAGCCGCGACATCGATATCCCTCTGGTCGCGCGACACTTCTATCATCACGCGGGATGGGCTCAGTTGTTGGCGAGCGAATTCCCCGGTTATACCGCGTGTGGTGTCGTCGGACAGATCATTCCGTGGAATTTTCCTCTGCTGATGTTTGCATGGAAGGTCGCACCAGCTCTCGCTGCCGGAAATACGGTTGTGATCAAACCGGCCGAGTATACTCCGCTGACAGCCCTCGCCCTAGCAGAACTGGCAGATGAGATCGGCCTGCCGCCAGGAGTGCTCAACGTCATCAATGGCGATGGCCGCACGGGCGCACTACTCGTCGAACATAGCGATGTCGATAAGATTGCCTTCACAGGTTCGACCGAAGTAGGCCGGATTATCCGAAAGTCAACCGCCGGGTCTACCAAGAAGCTCTCGCTCGAACTTGGTGGCAAGTCTCCATTCATCGTCTTTGACGACGCGGACATGGACTCTGCCGTCGAAGGTCTGGTTGATGGCATCTGGTTCAACCAGGGACAGGTCTGCTGCGCCGGTTCACGCCTGCTGGTGCAGGAGCGCATCGCAGATTCGTTTTATGCAAAGGTGCGCGCCCGCATGGAAACCCTTCGCGTCGGTTCACCGCTCGATAAGTCCGTCGATATAGGAGCGATCGTCGCACCGGTGCAGCTCGAACGTATTCGGTCGCTGGTCGATCAGGGTGTTGCAGATGGCGCGACATGTTGGCAGCCCCAGTCGGCGCTGCCGCAGAAAGGCCTCTACTTCCCGCCAACCCTGTTGACGGGCGTTCATCCAACTGCGACCGTAGCTCAGGAAGAGATCTTTGGCCCTGTGCTGGCGGCGATGACCTTCCGTACCCCAGGCGAAGCGGTAGAGCTGGCAAACAACACGGTCTACGGGCTCGCTGCCTCTATCTGGAGCGAGAACATTAACGTCGCGCTTGACGTTGCTTCACAGGTCAAGGCGGGCGTCGTCTGGGTCAATAGCACGAATCTTTTCGACGCATCCTGTGGATTCGGCGGTTATCGCGAGAGCGGCTATGGTCGCGAGGGCGGCCGCGAAGGCATGTACGAGTATCTTGAGCCCGCCTGGGCACATGAACGAGCGAAGCACAAGCGTTCAGCCCAAACAGCCCCGGAGAGAGCGGACGACGCAGACGTCAATACCTCAGACGCCATCGACCGCACAGTAAAGCAATACATCGGAGGCAAACAGGCAAGACCGGATTCGGGCTACAGCTTTCCTGTCTACTCGTCCGCTGGAAAACTCATTGGCGAGGCCCCTCTGGGCAATCGTAAGGACATTCGCAATGCAGTGGAGGCGGCT
>DATDHL010000384.1:0-3536 GCA_036521575.1 Edaphobacter sp.
CATCGAGCGTCGGCCGCGACCACGTCCGTTCCAGCACGCTGTACCCCGGCTCGCCCGTCAGCGTAACCGAACCTACCTCGGTCTCGCGATAGTGCTCTTCATCGAACGGCAGTGCCTTCCATGCCTTCAACTCATCGGCAGTCGGCTTGGCCACCTTGTCGTAGAAGCCCGGAATCAAAATCTTCCCCTCATCATCCTTCAGCTTCGCAATCACCTGCGCCAGTGCAACGAAAGGATTCGGCGCCGCGCCGCCATACATCCCCGAGTGCAGATCCGTCCGGGCCCCACGCACTTCAATTTCGGTATAGATCATCCCACGCAGCCCAACGCACAACGTCGGCAGCTCCGGCGCGAACATCTCCGTATCGCTCACCAGCGCAACATCGGCCTTCAGCTCATCCCCCTGCTCGCGGACAAACCGCGCAATCCCCTCGCCCCCAACCTCTTCCTCACCTTCTACAATCACCCGCACATTCACTGGCAGCTTCCCGCCACCCGCAACAAACAGCGACTCCAGCGCTTTCACATGCATCCACATCTGGCCTTTGTCATCCACCGCACCCCGCGCATAGATATTCCCATCGCGCTCGGTTGGCTCAAACGGCGGCGACTTCCATTCATCCAGAGGTTCAGCCGGCTGCACATCGTAGTGCCCATAGCAAAGCACCGTCGGAGTGCCCTCACTATGCAGCCAGTCCGCATACACCAGAGGATGTCCATGTCGCGCCGGAACCAGCAGCGCATGTCCGGAAGCATCTGCAATCACGCGCTCGTCCGTCGACGTCTCGATCAGCTGGACATTCTCCATCCCGATCCGCTTGAGTTCCTCCGCAACAAACTCCGCCGCCCGCCGCACATCCCCAACATGTTCCGGCAGTGTGGATACCGAGGGAATCCGCAGCAGGGCCTTCAACTCATCTACAAAACGCACCTGGTTTTTCTGCGCAAACTCTACCGCCGCCATCGTCATATCTGCCATGCTACCCACTCCTCAACTCATTCATCCCGCCCGTCACGCCACGCACAAGCGAAACACAAGTATATGCAACTCCACCATCAACTGAAGTGCATCAAAACCCCATGAAGGCATAGGATGTATGCGCGCCGGAGGATAACAGAGATGACTACCTCAAAAGATGACGGCAACATGATCGACGACTTCGCCCAATTCGATCTCACGCGCGAGATCGCCGATTGCGAGAACAAAAAACCCTGGCAGTCCGGCCACTACGCCAAGACCCTCTTCAAGAAAGCTGATTTCAGAACCGTCCTGATCACCATGGAGCCCTCCGCGAAGATGAAGGAGCACCACGCCGATGGCACCATCTCCCTGCACGTCCTCAAAGGCCGGATACGCTTTCTTGCTCGGGGCAAGACCCACGATCTGGCAACGGGAAGCCTCTTCACTCTAGGCGCTTCGATCAAGCACGAAGTAGAAGCCCTGCAGGACTCCGCCTTCCTGCTGACCATCTCCTGGCCGAGCGAACAGGAGCTTCTGGCCATGGAACACCGCGGCTACGGCACCTAGCACCCGCGCTCCCGCATAGGATGAAACTGACCATCAAGCGCGTCTATGACGAACCAGGCAAAGATGATGGAATCAGAATCCTCGTCGATCGCCTCTGGCCGCGAGGCTTATCGAAAGAGAAGGCTCACATCGATCTGTGGCTGAAGGAGGTCGCCCCAAGCGCCGGGCTCCACAAGTGGTTCGTTCACAATCCCGCCAAATGGACAGAGTTCAAAGTCCGTTACCGCGCCGAACTCAAACACAAGGAAGAACAGCTGTCAGTCCTGAAACAAGCAATCGCCAAAGGCCAAATCACCCTGCTCTACGGCGCGAGAGACAAGCAGCACAACGAAGCAATCGTGCTCCAGGAGTTGCTGCACAACTGAACCCGATCATGCAGTCTCACTTATGACCCGCTAGAAAATGCTTATCCTGCTGGCACATCGCAACACAGCGGGAAACAATGAGTACATGGAAGACACACAGATTAACCCCACCACCATCGCCAAAGGACAGACCTGGAACACTGCAGCCTATGCCGCTAACGGTCGATTCGTCGCAACATTGGCCTCTGCGGTAGTCGATCTCCTCGCCCCCCAAGCCGCCGAAACCATCCTCGATGTTGGCTGCGGCGACGGAGCCCTCACTGAGCAAATCGCAGCCACCGGAGCCATCGTCACCGGCATCGACAACTCACCCGCCATGCTGGAAGCTGCCAAAGCCCGCGGTCTCAACGTCGAACTCCACACCGCCGACGCGCTTCCATACCAAAACCAATTCGATGCCGTCTTCTCGAACGCCGCTCTCCACTGGCTCCCTGCATCCAGGCACCCAGCTATCCTCGCCGGCATCCACCGTGCACTCCGCCTCAATGGCCGCTTCATCGCCGAAATGGGAGGCCAGGGCAACATCGCCGCCATCCGCACTGCACTGCAGGCCGTCCTCGCTCCCTACGGCATCGACGCCGAGGCCCACGCCGCATCCTTCTACCCCGCTCCCGCCGTCTATCGTCGCTTATTAGAAGCCGCCGGCTTCACCGTGCGATCCATCGAGCTCATTCCCCGCCCCACCCCGCTACCCAACGGTATGGACTCCTGGCTCAACACCTTCCGCAATGGCGTCCTCGACCGCCTCTCCCCCAACGACCGCGCCGCAGCCCTCACCCGCACCGTCGCGCTGCTCGAGCCCGCCCTCCGCGATACCGACGGCAACTGGGTCGCCGACTATGTCCGCCTGCGCTTCCACGTCACCAGGAAGGATTAAGATCCCGACTCAAGATTCCCGAGACACTGCTCCAGCACCGTGTTCAGCGACCTCACGGCATTGTCTGAAACCCCGTTCCATACCTTTTTCTCGATCACCCGCGCCGCGCTCTCCGCCGTCTCCAGGAGAGCCTCTCCACTCTGCGTCAATTGCGTAACGAGAATGCGGTCATTCACCTTGTCCTTCACCCGAACGATCCACCCGCCCTCTTCCAACCCTTGAAGAAGCGACTGCACTGACTGCGGAGTCACATAGCAGGACCGTGCCAGTTGCGCCCCCGATGCTCCCGGCTCGTTCCGAATCGCATACAACACTTGCAACTGCGCCGTCGTCACCCCCTGTGGCCGTAGCGCCTCATCGATCTGACCCCGAAAGTGGACCAGAATCCGCTTCATCAGCTGAGCCGCCAGTCTCGTCTCCGCCTGTCGGTTTTTCTTCTCTCTGGCCATATCAGTCTCCTGATATCATATCAGGAGACTGATATGGCAGCGACCGCAACCACTCCCGCACTCACCCCAAAGGCCTGGAGGCCCAGCCACAATCCATGGGCCGTGGCGCTTACGGTTACGCTCGCCACCTTCATGGAGGTCCTCGACACCTCGATCGCCAACGTCGCCCTTCCCCACATGGCCGGAACCCTCGGAGCCAGCCAGGAAGAGGCCACCTGGGTCCTTACCAGCTATCTCGTCTCGAGCGCCATCGTCCTGCCCATCTCCGGCTGGCTCTCCAACCGCTTCGGCCGCAAGCGCTTCTACATGACCTGCGT
>DATDHL010000385.1:0-2815 GCA_036521575.1 Edaphobacter sp.
GCAGGATGAAGGTTTCGCCGGCTTTGATGGGGAGGGAGATCTCGTCGGCGGCTTCAGCGGATACGGTCTTTGCGTTGGGTGGTGTGATGGAGGTGATGGTCTGGTCTTTGGGGGCGGCTATGCGGTGGGTGTGAGTGGCGGTGGCTTTGAGGACCGCTTTGGTGGCTTTGCCGTTTTGCCAGGTGAGATCGATTTCTAGGCCACCTCGGGCGCATAGGCCTCGGAAGGTTCCTGTGGGCAAGGCTGCGGGTAGGGCAGGGAGGAGACGGACTACGTTCAGATTTGAATCGGTGCCGTTGGCATGGGATTGAAGGAGCATCTCGATGAGGCCGGTGGGGGCGCCGAGGTTGCCATCAATCTGAAAGGGGGAGTTTTCCTTGATGCCGCAGATGTCGAAGAGGTTGGGACGGGTGGATTGGCGGAAGAGTTGGAGGACGCTCTGGTAGGCGGCGTCGCCGTCTTCGAGGCGGGCCATGCAGCTGATGATCCAGGAACGCGACCAGCCGGTGCTTCCTCCGCCGGCGGCTAGACGTTTGTAGAGCGTTGCCCGGCAGGCCTGCGCGAGGCCGGGGGTGCGGCGGGGGGTGATCTGGTCGTCGGGGAAGAGGGCGAAGAGGTGCGAGATGTGGCGGTGGCCGGGTTCGTTTTCAGGGTAGTCTTCGGGCCACTCCTGCAGGTTGCCGGCTTTGCCGATCTTGAATGGCGGGAGTTGGGCGAGGGCGGTGCGGGCTCGGGTGTGAAGGTCGGTGTCGGCGGTGAGGGCAGAGGCGCCCAGGATTTCGGCGGACTGGAGGAAGCGGGTGAGGACGGCGCGGGTGATCTCGATGTCCATGGTGGGGGCCATGCAGAGGTTGTGGGGCGTGCCGTCGGGGAGCTTGTACTTGTTCTCGGGCGAGCAGGATGGGCCGGTGATGAGGTGGCCGGTGTAAGGGTGTTCGGCGGGAGCGGGGAAGAGGTAGTCGAGGAGGAAGAGGGCGTTATCGCGGAGGCGTGGGTAGGCGCGGTCGCGGAGGAAGGCGGTGTCGCGGGTGTAGTCGAAGTGGTCCCAGAGGTGGAGGGAGAGCCAGGCTCCGCCCATGGGCCGGATGCCTCCGCCGAGAGCGTCGATGGGGGAGGTGTCGCCCCAGATGTCGGTGTTGTGGTGGGTGACGGTTCCGCGGGTTTTGTAGTAGCGCTGCGCGGTGATGGTGGCGGAGGGGCGCGCGTTGTCGATGAGGTCGAAGAGGGGGGCGTTGAGGTCGGCGAGGTTGGCGCGGTTGGCCAGCCAGTAGTTCATCTGAGTGTTGATGTTGATTGTGTACTTGGAGCCCCACGGCGGATCGACGGATTCGTTCCAGATGCCTTGCAGGTTGGCGGCGAGGGTGCCCGGGCGGGAGCTGGAGATGAGCATGTAACGGCCGTACTGAAAGTAGATGGGGAGGAGATGGATGTCTTCGCCGCCATCTTTAATATGCTGGAACGCGTTTGTCGGTGGGGATGGTCGCGTTGGGGTCTTTTTCTCCCGGGGCTAAGAAGGAGATTTCGGCTCGACGGAAGAGACGCTGGTGGTCGGCGATGTGGCGGCTGCGGAGGTCGGCGTAGGTGCGGGCTCGGGCTGCGGTGAGGTTTTTGGCTACGGCTGATTGCATGGCTGGTTCGCCTGCGGGGTAGCGGTAGCTGGTGGCGCAGTCGATGAAGAGAGTTGCGGTGGTGGCGTCGGAGACGGTGAGGGTGGCGTCTTTGGTGGTGACGACTGCGCTGGGGTCGGCTGTGGCGAGGAGTTCGGCGTAGTACTTGATGCCGACCTGGCGCTCTTTGATGGGGAGGCCGGGATTGTCGTTGACGGGGAGGGCTTCGCCGGAGAGCGTGAGACGGTTGGGGGCGATATCTGTTGTGGTGAAATGGGCTGGGCGATCGAGGGTGGCGGTGAGGTTCAGCTTGCGTGGGGTGCTGGAGGTGATGCGGATGACGATGACCTGGTCGGGTGCGGAGCTGAAGACTTCGCGGGTGTAGCGGCTTCCGTTATGCGTGAAGGACGTCGAGGCGATGGCGGTGTCGAGGTTGAGTTCGAGGCGGTAGCTTTCGGGGGTTGCTTCAGGCGTGAGGCCGCTGGGGGTGAAGTCGAGATGGAGGTCGCCGAGGGTCTGGTAGCAGGGCATGCGGCGCGGGATCGACATCAGGTCGGTGAGGGCGAGGGCTTCAGCTTCTGCGACTTTGCCGGCGAAGAGGAGCTCGCGGATTTTGGGGACGGCTTCGGCGGCTTTGGGGTTGTTGCGGTCGCGGGGTTCGCCGTCCCAGATGGAGTCTTCGTTGAGCTGGATGCGCTCGTGGGCGGGGTTGCCGAAGATGCAGGCGCCGAGGCGTCCGTTGCCGACGGGAAGGGAATCGGACCACTGGGTGGCGGGTTGGAGGAAGAAGAGCTTGTAGGGGGCGTCGTCACCTTGTGGGATGGAGGCAGGGGCGGCAGCGAAGACTGTGCGCTGGGAGAGGGCAGCGGCTGCTGCGGCGGAAGTGGTGAGGAATTTGCGGCGGGTGGTGCGGTGGGTCATTCAGACTCCGGGCAATGGTAAGGATGTTTTATTTTCCATTTCCAGAAGCCATAAAAGCAATTTTTTTGCGAGAAAAAGAGTATCTTATTGAATAATATGGCTTTATTTGCAGAATAGACTTGCATTCTGAATGGATGTTCAGGAAAATTCGCAATATTTATATGACAGAACGTATTTTATTGGTGACGGCCTCCATATTGTGGTATATTGAATTTGTAAGGACGTGAGTGGTTCCGTCCGACAGGTTTCTCAGCCGCTTTTGTAAAGTACCGGCTGACACAAGTTGC
>DATDHL010000386.1:0-6796 GCA_036521575.1 Edaphobacter sp.
CGAAGTGGCAGCAGGCCCCCTCCGCGCAAGGCGCAGTAAACCGCAGCACCTGCGTCGGCGGCACAGGGCTCGTCATCGCCAGCAACTCATCCGTTACAGGGACAGGCCGTTCGAGCCACTCCACCCGTGGCTCTTCCGGACTTCCACCAACCACGGCGAAGGCCATGCTGCCCGCCATCGCCGGCTGCGCGCTGGGACACAGAAGCGTCTTGGCCTCCCGCGCCTCCATGCCTATTTCTTCAGTGCAGGCTGGTAGACGATGCCGATAATATGCCCCGGCGGCTTCGGAACAGTGCCCGCGGCATGCTCCCCAACAGCAGCCAGTTGGCCCACCGAGCCGACGGCTCCATGGATGCCACCTTCCTTGCCCAGGAGGGCAGCAACCTTGTTCGCATTCTCAATCGTCGCCAGGTTTTCCGGAGCGACAAATCCAACCCAGATCTTGTTAATAGGAACAGCGCCATGCTGTGCAAGAACCTGCTGGACCGCATTCTGTACGGCGACTGCCAAGTTCTCTAACTGAATCGGTGGAGTGGGCATACAACTTACCTCCTCATACTGCGAAAACCGTAAAAATCTCCGGGGTAAGGGGCCGCTCTATAAAACGAGTGCACAACACTCTGCGACTTTCTTCTGCCGCTGTCAAGTCAGCCCCACCCGGCCTGAGCCCTAAGTCCCCGGAGGCAACTGCGACGTCATCAACCCATTCTCAAACCCTGGTCCTGACCCATTGAAGAGCAGATACACCGTCTTCTCATTCCGCAGAATCGAATGGCAGTTTTCGAAATCCTCAAGATGATACTGAACCTGCGCCTGCCCACTGACCACCGAGTCCGGAGGCAGCGTCGATCCATCTGGATGAAAGATCAGCTGGCCGATAAACTTCCCCGAATTCAACAACCATATCCGCGGCGGAAATGTGTTCGCCGAATACATCACCTCATAATCATTGATCAGCGTAGTAGCCATCGTTCGTCTCCATTATTTCTCTCCCGGCCCGGAGAACGCGAATTATAGGCCCGTCGCTCGAAGATTTCGCCAATCCTGTTCCCTCTTTCTCAAGCAGACTGTAGAATCCGTCCACCCCCGGGTCTCAGCAAAGCACCTCATTACAAGGAGCCACTCATGGCCGTTCAAGCTTACGCATCCGTCACCGGCGCCAAACAAGGAGCTTTCAAAGGCGAAACCACTCAAAAGGGCCGCGAGAACATGATCCCCATCGTGGCCTACACCTACGGCGTCCTCAGCCCCTACGACATCGCCACCGGTCAGGCCACTGGCAAACGACAGCACCAACCCATCGTCATCACCAAGGAGTGGGGTGCATCCTCACCGCAGTTCTATACTGCCGTCTACACCAACGAAATCCTCACCACCGTCACTCTTAGCTTCTTCACAGCTAACCCCACCGGAGTCCAGCAACTCAGCCACACCATCAAGCTCACCAACGCCCGCATAGTCTCAATCCAGCAATCCCTTCACCTCCCTCAATCCAGCGGCCCGGTCATCGACTCCCGCGAACTCCAGGAAATATCCCTGGTCTTCCAAAAGATCGACATCGACATTCCCAACGGCTCTGAAGCCATCGACGACTGGAGCGCCATAACCTAGTTCTCCCCAGCTTTGTCTCCAGATAATGAGGGAACCCAGATCAAGGAGCGCAAGCATGAAGCATCAATCCGCTCGTTCGCTCACCAGCCTCGTCGCGCTTCTAGCGGTGACGCTCGCCCTTGCTGCACAAGCACCTCAACAGTCTGGCACTCTCATTATTGCCGGCCGCTCCGGACAGGCTCCACTCATTCAAATCAACGGCAAATCCTACGTTGATATCGAGTCCCTCGCGCGCCTCACCCACGGCTCTCTCAGTTTTCAACCCAACCAGATCACCCTCGCCCTCCCCGGATCATCCTCCACAAACTCACAAGCGGCGAAGAGCGCACCCACCGGCTTCTCTACCGGCTTCCTCAAAGCAGCCATCGAGGTCATGACCGAAATCCGTGAGTGGCGCGTAGCCATAGTCAACGCCGTCCAGACCAACAACCCCGTCGAAGAAGTCTGGGTCTCCCGTTTTAGCAGGGCGGCCCGCAGCAAACTCGCCCTCGCCTCCGCTGCCATCGAAACCGATACAGACCGCAGCGCTTTCCAACTCGTCACCAACGGGTTCAACAACATGCAGCAGCTGAGCGACCACTATCTTCAGCGGCGCCAAAATCACCAATTTACCCCGACCAACTCCTTCGACAACGATCCTCTGGATCAGAAGGTTCTCAGTTGCGCCCAAGGCCTCGCCGCTCTGGCCGTCAACAACCAATTCAAGGATGTCCCCTCATGTCACTAGTGTTTGAAATCATCTCCCGCTCCTCTGGGCCGTTTCACCGCTCCTGCATCAACTCGCAGACCGCCTGAATCCGTGTTTCGCCGACCTACTTGAGAAGGTGACGTATCGTGGCCAATTCCGAACATCTCGCTAAGCTGCTCGAAGGTGTTCCCGCGTGGAATATCTGGCGAGCAGGCCGAGAGATGCCCATCGATCTCAGTTGGTCCAATCTGGCGCGCCGGGACCTCACGGGAGCCGACCTCCGCTACGCCAACTTCGAGCACTGCAATCTGCGCGGTACTGTCCTCGGCCCCGGTACCACTGCCTGGAACGCCAACTTCAGCTCTGCCGACATGTACAAGGCCGACCTTCATGGAGCCGAACTACCGGACGCCAATTTCACCAACGCCGACCTTTACGAAGCCAACCTCCGGCAGGCCAATCTCCGTTGTGTCAATCTCGCCGAAGCCCGCGGTGCCCTCCGCCAGGAGCAGCTTGCGGGTGCCGACATCACCGGAGCCGCTCTTCCCGAACAACTCAACAAACTCCTTGGCAGTCTCGACAACGTAAAGAACATCTCCGAGAGTGCTCGCAAGCTCTTCATCGTTGTCCTTGCAGCCTGTCTCTACTCCTGGCTCACCATCGCCACTTCCACCGACCTCAACCTCATCACCAACCGCATCTCATCTCCCCTTCCCATCATCCAGACCGCCATTCCGATCGTCGGCTTCTACGTCGTTGCTCCGCTGCTTCTCCTCTGTACCTACCTCTATTTCCACTTCTACCTGCAAAAACTCTGGGAAGAATTGGGTTCGCTTCCCGCCATCCTCCAGGACGGCCGCCCCCTGCACGCCAAGGTCGATCCCTGGCTCCTCAACGACCTCGTCCGCTCCCACCTCTCTCTCCTCAACGTCAACCGCCCCTTTCTCTCCTACCTCCAGCTATGGCTTTCCGTCCTCCTCGCTTGGTGGTTGGTCCCCCTCACCTTGTTTCTCTTCTGGGGCCGTTATATCCGCAAACACGACCCCGTTGTTACCGCCTTGCACATCGTTGTGCTTTCGTTTTCTTTGCTCGCCGCCTTCTTCTTGTACCGGCTAGCTGTGGCAACGCTTCGAGGCAGGGCACGTGAACCCTTTCGCTGGAAACAGGTACTCAAGTCGCGGAGAGGCTACATGGGAGCAATCGCTGGTTCAGTGGTTCTCGCGCTTCTGACACTTGTCTCCCTCGGTGCCATCAGGGGGAATCCCTCCTTTAGTCCTTTGTTGATTCACAATTTCCAGGCGAAAGGATTTCATCTTGGCCCGGATGCTCTGGACCGTCGCACCTGGGTCCCGCGTTTTGCGAGTTTCATTGGCTACTCGGTCTTCGCCGATCTCAGCAATTCAGACATCTCGATTAAGAAAACGAGCTGGACGAGATTGAATGCGAAAGATGGCGACATGGTCGAAGGCGCCCGGCTACCAGATGGCAGGCTGCGCTTCGCAAATATGAGAAATTCATTTCTGTCTTTCGCCAACCTTCGCAGGGCCGAGCTGATTGGAGCCGACCTCACCGAAGCCGACCTAACCGGGGCTAAACTTTACGGAGCCAGCCTGAACCGAGCTCAGCTCTCCGCAGCCGACCTTACCGAAGCGGGACTCTCCGAAGCCAATTTCGACGGAGCGGATCTTAGCGTCGCCCATCTTGAAAAAGCGGACCTGAGCGAAGCTCGACTCTCCGGAGTTGACCTGGTTGGAGCCCAGCTGAACGGAGCCGACCTGAATGGAGCGAATCTGGACGGGGCCGACCTGAGCGGAGCCAATCTTACAGAAGCCAAACTTACCGAGGCTGACCTTAATGGAGCAGGTTTTATCTCAGCCGACCTGCGCTATGCTGACTTTCGATACTGTCGGCACCTTAATCCGAAGAAACTGATGCTCTCCAGGAACTACGATCAGGCGTACTACGACGACGACGTGGCAAAAGTCCTCCTCGGGCTCTCCCACGATCAAAATCGAAAGCACGAGCTTGATCTAAGCGAACAGCAGAAGATGGAACATCAACAGAAAGAAAGCCGTCGCTAAGCCGGGTGGGCGTCGCCTGCAAATCCTTGTCAAGCCCCAAAACAGCAAATCCCCAAGCTAATCAAGGCGATTCGCGTTGCCGATTAATTCCACTCAACCCGCTACACTGTTAACAGAGGATAGAAGAAGCCTGGGGGATTCCTCTAGAGGTTCCTTTTAGAATCAATAGTTTACCAATAAGCCTTTTAGAAAGAGGACTTTGCAGGGCAGGTCCAGACCTATCTCATTTAGATGGAATACTTTGCACGAAATTGGTACCCCCGGGGGGTGCCTGCTTTGTACCGCTATTTGACCCCCAACCCGCAAAGTCCTAACGTTAAACATGTGCTGATCACTCCAATCCAACTCGTAGACGAACCCCTCCAGATCGACGAAGTCATCGTTCCCGGAGCTCTCGACTACGCCCCCGACGTCCGCCAACTTACCCCCATGCCCGTCAAAGGCGAGGCCGACCTCATCGTCGAACATCGCGGCCCTCGCAGCCACGTCAACGACATCCGCCTCCGCGCCGGCTACCGCGCCGACTTCGAGATCCTCTGCGCTCGCTGCGTCGAACCCGTCCCCACACCGCTCAAGGGCGACTTCGACCTCATCTTCCGCCCGGAAGGTGCCGATGCCGTCTCCGGCGAGCACGCAATTACGGAGGATGAGACCGAAATAGGGTATTATCAAGAGAGCGGTCTTTTGCTCGAGGATGTCGTGCGCGAGCAGGTGTTACTCTCCCTGCCCAGCCGTACCCTCTGCAAACCGGACTGCAAAGGGCTTTGCCCCCGCTGTGGTCAGAACCTGAACCTTGCAAAATGCTCCTGCGATGAGGCCCCGGCCGATCCGCGTTGGAATGCGCTAGCGGGCCTGGCTGACAAGCTCGAGCTAAAGCACTAATTAAGTTTAAGTTTTGCTTCGTCGCCTGCCTCGCGCATGGCCGCGAGCGCGATTGAAAGGGATACTGCAATGCCTAATCCAAAACGGCGCCACTCCAAGCAACGGACTGCCAAGCGCCGCAGCCACGACTTCCTCACCCCCACCGGCCTCTCCGAGTGCCCCAACTGCCACGAGCGCAAGCTGCCCCACCGCGCCTGCCGTAAGTGCGGCACGTACAAGGGCCGCGACGTTCTCGTTGCCAAAGAAGCAAGCTAACTTTCAGCAATAATCCTGTTATCTTCTCCTAATGCCGATCGACATCGTCGTTGACGCAATGGGTTCCGATAAGGCCCCCGAGCCAGAGATTCGCGGGGCCATTCTCGCTGCGCGTCAGTACGACGTTCGGGTCCACCTCGCTGGCCCCGAGGACATCCTGCGTCCGCTCCTCCGCCAGCATCTCCGCGGTCACCACCTCCCCGTCTTCGTCGTCCCCGCCTCCGAGTGGATCACTATGGACGATAAGGCCGCCCAGGCAGTCCGCACCAAGCGCGACTCCACCATGCGCGTAGGCCTCAAGATGGTCCGCGAAGGCCTTGCCTCTGCTCACGCCCCGCACCCTCACGGACACCATCACCATCATCACGGCCCGTCCGGCCCCGGCAAAGCCGCCGGCTTCTTCACCGCAGGCAACACGGGAGCCGCAATGGCCACCGCCAAGATGGTTCTGGGGATGCTCTCCGGTGTCGATCGCCCGGCCCTGGCCACCATCCTCCCCACCGTCCGCGGCATCCCCTCGCTCCTCCTCGACGTAGGCGCGAACGTCGACTCCGACCCCGACAACCTCGTCCAGTTTGCCGTGATGGGCCACATGTACGCCCAGAACGTCCTCAAGATCCCCCACCCCCGGGTAGGCCTCCTCTCCATCGGCGAAGAGGACTCAAAAGGCAACTCCCTCACCCGCGACACCCTACCCCTCCTCCGCGCCGTGCCCGGCATCAATTTCATCGGCAACGTCGAAGGCCGCGACCTATTCAACGGCCACGCCGACGTCACGGTCTGCGATGGCTTCGTAGGCAACGTAGCCCTCAAGACCTGCGAAGGCACCGCCAAACTAGTCACGGTCTCCCTCCGCGAGGCGCTCAAATCCACCGTCACCTCCCAGGTAGGCGCCCTCCTCTCCCGCAGAGCCTTCGACGACTTCAAAAAACGCCTCGACTACTCTGAATACGGCGGGGCCCCCCTGTTAGGCGTCCGCGGAGTCTGCATCGTAGGTCACGGATCCTCCAATGAAAAAGCAATCATGAACGGCATCCGCGTAGCTGCCGAGTTCGCCCAGGCCGAAGTCAATTCCGCTATCGAAGCCGCCCTCCATACCGCCTGACCCACTCGATCTCTGAATGGGTAGTCACGAAGAATGGACCATCCCAAAGACCAGAATAACCAGAACTATCACGCTAATCACCACATAAAGCCAGTCGCGTTCCAGCGCGAAACTCACCACTGCAAACACCACCCTGGCAATCGGCGTGGCAATAAGCAGCAAAACGCCCAGTTC
>DATDHL010000387.1:0-8116 GCA_036521575.1 Edaphobacter sp.
CCGCTGGACCTCGCCCCACATACAGTAGACTAAAAACCTGCCCAGAATTTCGACTTGGAGATTAGGTCCAGCGTCTATGCTTATCCGATCCACGTTCGATATTCAATTCCATTTGCCAAGCCCCGCTGTGGTAATTGCGCTTCTGCACCTACACCCGTCGCTCGATAAGCAACTTCGGTCCGCCGACGAACTGCTTGTTGAACACCTGGGGACGAGCTCCATAGCTGGCCAGGAGCCCCGCGTGGCCATCTCTCCGAGTGACTATACCGACTCGTTCGGAAACATATGCTCGCGCTTTGTTGCTTCGACGGGCCACCTTCGACTCTCCGGTACAAACCTGATTGAGTCGGATGATCGGCCCGAAAAGAGTTATCCTGACGCCAAACAAGCATCCGTTGAGGATCTCCCGCCCGAGGTGCTGCAGTTCCTCTTGCCCAGCCGTTACTGCGAGGTGGATCGGTTCGGGGGTATCGCTAGTGAATTGTTCGGGTCAATCCCAGCGGGTTGGGTCCGGGCCACGGCGATTCGCGAGTGGGTTCACGAAAAGGTGGTCTTTAACTACAACGCTGCCCGACCAACCAAGACGGCGATGGACGTCTTCACGGAACGCGTGGGGGTGTGCCGCGATTTTCAGCATCTTGCGATAGCGCTTTCCCGCTGCCAGAATATCCCCGCACGCTACGTGACAGGCTACATCGGCGACATCCGAAGGCCCAGTACCGGAGCGGGCGATTTCAGCGCCTGGTATCAAGTCTATCTCGACGGGCAATGGATCAGTCTGGATGCTCGCCATAACTATTCGCGTCTGGGGCGAATTCTGATGGCGACGGGAAGAGACGCGGCCGACGTGGCGATTACAACGAGCTTTGGCGCGACTAAGTTAACTTACTTCTACGTTGATTCCTGGGAGGTAGATGCGGAAGGAAACAGGATCCCACTTCCCGAAGGCGGCAACGCCGTCGTCCCAATTAGCTCTAACGAATCGAACAGACCGACTCAAACCAACGCTGGCCAAGCTAGTCCTATTCAGACGCAAGCCGCGACCACCTAAGGCAGCACAATTCACTTCGGAGAGCGACCTGAGAAACGCATGAGGTTGAATGGGAAAGAAAGTAGCAGTGCACCACGAATCTCGGTACCGTTATGAGCGTCCAGTATCGCTCGGACCGCAGACGATTCGGCTGCGGCCAGCCCCGCATTGTCCCACGCCGATTGACAGTTACTCGCTAGAGATCAAACCGGCCGATAGCATGTGCTCATGGCAGTTTGATCCGTTGGCAAATCATGTAGCACGAGTCGTCTTTCCCAACAAAACATCTGAATTCTCTGTCACTGTGGATCTGGTTGCGAACATGATTCCGGTGAACCCCTTTGCTTTTCTTCTAGAGCCTGAAGCCGAGACGGTGCCTTTCACTTACAAGCCCGAGGTGGCGAGGAACCTGGAGCCATTTCTGTCCATCGAGCCTGTGGGACTTTGTCTCAGAGAGTTCATCGACAGCGTTCGTGGTCCGCAGCCGACCGTAGCTTTGCTGCTTGGTCTGAACGAGCGGATACATAATCAGGTCGCATATACGACACGGTTGGAACATGGCGTACAAAGCTGCGAACAGACGCTGTCTATGGGTACGGGGTCTTGTCGAGACTCAAGTTGGCTACTTGTACAGGTATGCCGTCAACTGGGAATCGCCGCGCGCTTTGTCTCCGGATATCTCATCCAGCTGGCGGGCGATGAACCGCTCGCTGGGAAAGAGAGCCGCAAGGCTGACTCGGCCGATCTCCATGCCTGGGCTGAGGTCTATCTTCCGGGAGCAGGCTGGGTGGGGATGGATCCGACGTCGGGTCTTTTGACGACAGAGGGGCACATTCCGCTCGCCTGCAGCAGCAAGCCCGGCGATGCGGCGCCGATCGGCGGTACTGTTGAATCGGCCGGTGTCGAGTTTACGTATGAATTGACGGTCCGCAGGATCGACGAGGCGCCAAGTCTGACCTCACCCTTTACAGAACACGACTGGCACAAGATACGAGAGCTGGCATACGACGTCGACCGGGACCTGAAAGCACAGGACGTGCGGCTAACGATGGGGGGCGAGCCGACCTTTGTCGGCCTCGATGAGCTGGAGAGCGCCCAGTGGAACCTTGAGGCGCTCGGCCCGCAAAAGCGCAGCGCAGGGCTGGCACTCATCCGTTCCATCCGGCAGCGTACAGCGCCGGGGGGCCTACTTCATTTTGGCCAAGGCAAATGGTATCCGGGCGAGCCGGTGCCGCGTTGGGCCTTTCATTGCATCTCGCGTAAAGACGGTCTCCCAGTCTGGGAAAACGGCGATCTGTTTGCTTTGGAAGCCACGAACGATGCCTATGGCAATGCGGAGGCTTACACATTTTTACAGGCGCTGAGCCGGCGTCTTGGGGCTGAGCCGGAAAACATTTTGCCAGCGATGGAGCCTTTCACCAAGCAGGCAGAACCGACTGGATTCGTTCTGCCACTGCGACGACGTCAGCCTGGAGGCCATCTCACCTGGTCGAGTCAGCTATGGTTCGAGCGGCCGGAGAAGTTCACCCTATCGGTTGGCGACTCGCCGATTGGGTATCGGATCCCTGTGGAAATGATGCCGTGGGTTGCGCCGGATACTCTCTCCTACGAGATGGATGAGGAGGGGCGGGTGAAGCTGCCGTCAAGTGTGGCGAGACGACCGGAGATGTTCCGCCAGGACCCTAAGCCTGACACCCTGCCGCCTATCTCCGCGGACTCGCCTTCGGCGCGGGAGCTTATTCGTCCGTCGCTGTGCGTCCAGTCGCGTGAGGGTCGCCTGCATGTTTTTCTGCCCTATGTCTCAGTACTCGCAGACTATCTTGACCTGGTGGCGGCCGTGGAAGAGACAAGCCAGCATCTGCAAAAGCCGGTCTGGATCGAGGGGTATGGAGCTCCGCCGGATTCGCGGATACAGGCGTTCAGTCTGACACCGGATCCGGGCGTGCTCGAGGTCAACATGCCACCCACGTCGGAATGGGATGAGCTGGAAACGCTTAACGAAATGCTTGCGGAAGAAGCCCAGCAACATCGTCTGATTGCAGCCAAGTTTGGCTATGACGGCACTCATCTAGCAACGGGAGGCGGCAGCCACATCACGCTAGGCGGGCCGAGCCTTGCGGAAAGTCCCATTCTGCGCCGCCCCGACGTGTTGCGCAGTCTTGTGTCCTTTTGGCAGAACCATCCTTCGCTTTCCTACCTGTTTGCAGGCATGTATGTGGGGCCTACAAGCCAATACCCTCGTGTCGATGAAGCACGGGTCGATGCGCTATACGAACTCGAGGTGGCGTTTAGCCATCTTCCCAAAGGAGAGTGTCCACCCTACATCGTCGACGGACTATTCCGCAATCTCCTTGTGGATGTAACCGGCAATAGTCATAGGGCCGAGTTCTGCATAGACAAGCTCTACCCACCGGCGGGTCAAGGCCTACAGTTGGGGTTGCTGGAACTGCGCGCCTTTGAGATGCCTCCGCACTATCGCATGGGTCTTCTTCAGACACTACTCGTGCGCGCACTCGTCGCTCTCTTCTGGAAGGAACCTTTCACAGGCGGTCTACTGCGTTGGGGAGTTGCGCTCCATGATCGCTTTATGTTGCCGCACTTTGTCGAGCGCGACTTTATTGAAGTTCTCGACGCCCTTCGCAGCGCTGGATATCCGTTCGTTGACAAGTGGTTCGCGTCGCACCTGGAGTTCCGCTTTCCGAAGATCGGCCAGATCGAAGCCGATGGCGTGCGGCTTGAACTGCGGCAGGCGCTAGAGCCGTGGAATGTGCTGGCGGAGGAGACTACCTCCGGCGGTACAGTCCGGAGTGTGGATTCTTCGCTCGAACGGATACAGGTGAAAGTAACCGGTCTCACGATCGCGTCGCGGTACGCTGTCTCCTGCAATGGCCGGCGGGTGCCTCTTCATTCGTCCGGAGCACACGATGAAGCGCTCGCCGGCATCCGTTATCGCGCACGCAGATTGTCGGCCGCGCTGCATCCGACGATTCCGGTTCATACCCCTCTAACGTTTGACCTAATCGATACCTGGAAAAACCGCTCCGTGGGCCGTTGCACCTATTATGCAATTCAGCCCGATGGGACCCTATATGTCAGTCGGCCTGCCGATGCAGCCGAGGCCAACGAGCGTCGCTTGCGGCGATTCGTCGTGATAGCTCCGCCCGAGGGTGTCATCGCAACGCCACCGTTGGAGAGTAATCCGATCTTCCCGATGACGCTCGATCTCCGCTGGCCTGCTCCTGTGGATGAGTTCCACGCCGGCGCTCTGAGTTCCTCAGAGGTGGCGAAGCCATGATTGGAGATCTGTACCAGTCGCCACTGCGTTATGGCGGAACTTATGAGGAGTCATCCGTAGATGGCATCACGCCGCGGCCCCATTGGGCTGGGCTGATGGAATCCCTTCAATCGATGGGACCTGCTGAGTTGGCTTTCCGCTGGACTCAAGCGGAACAGCGGATTCGCGAGAATGGGATCACGTACAACATGTACGGTGATCCGTTAGGTGTTCACCGGCCGTGGAAGATAGATCTAGTTCCGCTGTTGATTCCCGACGCGGAGTGGAGGTTCATCGAAGCCGGTATCATCCAGCGGGCTGAACTTCTAAACCTCGTTCTTGAAGACGTTTACCATTCGCAGAGCTTGCTAAAGGAAGGCCTTCTTCCTGCTGCGCTCATCTATCCCAATCCGGCATTTCTTCGTCCGTTGGTTGGCGTCAAAGTTTCTCGCGCGAGTTATCTGCACATGTTGGCCATTGATCTTGCGCGATCCCCTGATGGGAAGTGGTGGGTATTGGCCAACCGCACCCAGGCCCCTTCCGGAAGCGGTTACGCATTGGAAAATCGACTGATCGTGTCCGAGCTTCTTCCAGAACTCTTTCGCACCTCCAACGTACAACGGCTTGCGCCGTTCTTTCGGGCACAACGCGATGCGCTTGCGCAACTCTCCGAGCGAAATAACCCTCGGATTGTCCTCCTGACACCCGGCCCTCACAACGAGACCTACTTCGAGCATTCCTACCTTGCGAAATACCTCGGCTTTACGCTCGTGGAAGGAGCAGATCTCATAGTCCGAGACCGTTGTGTATTCATAAAGACTGTCAGCGGCCTTGAACAGGTCGATGTCATCTTACGCCGGGTAGACGACGACTTCTGTGACCCGCTGGAGTTGCGTGGTGATTCGCTGCTGGGAGTCTCTGGGCTCGTACAAGCTGTCGTCGCTGGCAACGTTAAAGTGGCAAATGCACTCGGTAGCGGCGTCGTCGAATCAGCCGCGATAATGCCGTTTCTTCCTGGCCTTGCGAGACACCTTCTCGACGATGAACTTAAACTGCCGTCGGTCGCGACGTGGTGGTGCGGGCAGGGAAGCGCCCTGAACTGGGTTGTCGACAATTTGCAATCAGTTGTCGTCAAGCCGGCGTTCTCTTCACTCGGGATGGAGCCAGTCTTTGGTTCAGAACTGGCTGCTGCGGAGCGGGAGAGGCTTATAGAGCGCCTGCGCTGCAGCCCACATGAATATGTCGCGCAAGAACAGGTTCAACTCTCGACCGCGCCTGTGTGGGAAAACGAAGCTCTGCAGTCCCGCAGCTTGGTCTTGCGTACGTATGTCGTGAACACTGGGGACGGCTGGTTGGCGTTTCCGGGGGGGTTGGTGCGGGTTGCCGAAGCTAGCGGCTCCGTAGTTTCAATGCAACGGGGAGGCCACAGCAAGGACGCGTGGGTACTTTCCGATGGGCCGGTCGATACCTTCAGCATGCTGCCACCTCGCAACGAACTTGTGCCGTTGCGCCGCGCGTCGCTGGTAGTACCCAGTAGCGTGGCCGACAATATTTTCTGGCTAGGCCGGTACGTGGAGCGCGCTGAAAACCAGGCACGAATCCTTCGCTCCATTATCCCTAGGGTCCACCTTGCCGATGATGCAGAGTTGGGAAGCCTTATTTGTCTGGCTTCTTGTCTCGGAACACGCTCTGCTCGACTTGCTGACGGCAACCGCGGACGACCTAGCTTCAATGCGCTGCGGAGAGAATTGCTTGCCTTACTGACTGACCAGAACCGAACCGACAGCTTGGGCGCAACGTTGGCTGAGGTATCGCGGATCGGCGACAGTGTGAGAGAGCGCCTCTCAGGAGACATGATGTTGCTGCTGAGCCAGCTTAGTAGTTCGGTCCAAGCCCAAAAAGGCACGTTCCTGACGAGCTATACCGCGATGCTCACAAAGTGCCTTGAGCTTCTTTCAGCGTTTTCGGGGATGGAACGGGAGAATATCAATCGCGGTTCCGGTTGGCTTTTTCTTAGTCTTGGACGTCGCCTCGAGCGCGCAATTTACCTGACGCACGAATTGCGTCACGTGACCAAGCCATTGGCCGTCGAAAATTGGGCTTATCTCGAGCGATTGTTGGAGGTTGCCGACAGCACCGTTACCTACCGCACGCGTTATTACACCCACTTGCAACCACTCGCGGTGCTGGACATTCTCATGGCGGACGAACACAACCCTCGCTCTTTAGATTTTCAACTGGACCATTTAGCCGAACTTTACGCAAAGCTGCCGCGAAATCTTTCGGCCGATCTACGAGCCATACAAGACGCCGTCAGTTCTTTGAGAAATATTGACCTGCAGGCTATAACACAGCGTATCAATACGCCAGGCTCATACCCCGTGGAGGGGTATGTGGAGGTGGACCAGTTTCTGGCTCGACTGCAGAATCTGCTTCCCTCCTGGTCGAACAATCTTTCCAGCCACTATTTCAGTCACGCGCGTACTTTACCGATAACGATGGGGATTGACTGAAATGCTGTATAACGTCAGCCATCGAACCACCTATCTCTACTCTTACCCTGTCTCTGTCGGGGAACATGTGGCGTGCCTAAAGCCTCGCTCCTTCTCGCGGAATAAGCTCGTACAAAATAAGCTAACCATTGACCCCCAGCCGTCAAATTTGACGGAACGCATCGACTACTTCGGCAATATCCTTTCCTTTTTCACGGTGGAAGAGCCGCACAAAGTGCTCATTGTCGAGGCAAAGAGCCAGGTTGAGATCAATAGCCAGGCGAACTCGGCGACTAGTCTTTCGCTTCCGTGGGAAGAGTCGGCCAGATCTCTCGCGCAGGATCGTAGCGACGTGGGTCTGGCAGCATACCAGTTTCAGTTTGCATCGCCTAGGGTGCGACTCAACCAAGAATTCGCATCGTATGCGCTCAAATCCTTCACGCCCGGCCGTCCTATGCGGGACGCACTGATGGAGCTTACCGCGCGAATCTATGCAGACTTCCGCTTTGATTCCAAAGCGACTACCGTTCGCACCCCGCCCGAGGAGGTCTTCCGGAAGCGACAGGGCGTCTGCCAGGATTTCGCGCATGTGGAGATTGCATGTCTGCGCTCAATCAATGTGGCAGCTCGTTATGTGAGCGGCTATCTACGGACTTATCCACCACCAGGCAAGCCTCGCATGGTGGGTGCAGACGCATCCCATGCCTGGATTTCCGCATATAGTCGTGACGAAGGATGGCTTGATATGGACCCCACCAATAATGTTGCTCCGACGGATGGCCATGTCACTTTGGCTTGGGGTAGGGATTATGGCGACGTCAGTCCTCTGCGGGGTCTGATCTTGGGCGGAGGTGGAAACGCTCTTCACGTCGAAGTTGATATCGAACCGCTTGATGTCTGACCAAGTTGCGATCGGGTTTCAATTTTGATGGAAGACCCTATTTTTTTGTTCTTTTATGAAAGGAACTCAATCGGAACTGTAGAGATGACGTAGGATGACAGGGGATCTAATACAACATCTGATCACAGGCGGAGAGCGGGCATTAAGCACGGCTCAACTTCAGCCGTAGAACCTCTAGGTATCGCACGAATCTATGGAGAGATACTGTGCAGCGTGACTATGCAATCGGCGTAAACCCGATTTTGGATGCTAAATATCCAGCCTTAACATTCGTCACTACTGACAGGACCACGGCGGAAACAATCATCGTTGGTGGCGGAAAGATTACTGACCGTGCCCTTCGCTATTCCTTGAGACTTGAAAAACTACTTCGCACAGACCAGCTTGCCCAGATCGAACAGCATCTTGACCAAAAAATT
>DATDHL010000388.1:0-1777 GCA_036521575.1 Edaphobacter sp.
GAACTCTTCGCCGCCGTAGCGGGCCGGGAGATCGGGCAGGCGGACGGTGGTGCGAAGGATCATGCCGAGGCGGCGGAGGACCTCGTCGCCGGCAGCGTGGCCCCAGCGGTCGTTGATCATCTTGAAGTTGTCGACGTCGAGAAGGAGCACGGCCAGTTCGCGCTTGCGGCGGCGGGCCATAGAGAACTCCATCACGAGGCGCTCTTCGAAGGCGCGACGGTTACGGAGGCCGGTGAGTTCGTCGGTGACGGCAAGGCGGCGGAGCTGATCGTTAGCTTCCTCGAGTTCGCGGTGGTAACGCTCGAGTTCGGCCTTGTGGGCGACTTCTTCGGAGACATCGACCGCTACACCGGCGAGGAGGACGTTTCCGGCGGAGTCGTGACAGGGGAACTTGAAGGAGCGAAGGGAACTTATGGTGCCGTCTGCTCCACGGATGTGTTCTTCTGTCTCGACCATGCGACCGCCGGCCATGACCTCGAGATCATGGGTGCGGACGGACTTGGTGAGCTTGCGGGACCAGAGTTGCTCGTCGGTGCGGCCCAGCCAGGCGTACTCGCTGACGCCAAATCGCTGGGCGAAGCTTCGGTTGTAGAAGAGGAGGCGGCCTGCGGCGTCCTTGATGTAGCTGAGGAAGGGGCTTGCGTTCATGAATGCGCGGAAGAGCTCTTCGCTGGCGCGAAGGCCGGCGGTGGCTTTCTCCTTTTCTTTGACGACCTCTTCGAGCATCTTCCGCTGGACGCGGAGTTCGAGCCGGGCGCTGACCTGGCGCCCGAGGACGGCGAGGGCCTGGGCCTGCTCGGCGGTGAGGATGCGGGGGGTGGTGTCGATGACGCAGAGGGTGCCGAGGGGATGGCCTTCAGTGGTGTGGAGGCCGACGCCGGCGAAGAAGCGCAGGGTGGGTTCGCCTACGACGAGAGGGTTGGCTCCGAAGCGGGCGTCCATGAGGGCGTCTTTGACCACGAGCATCTCGGGTTGGCGGATGGCGTGGGCGCAGAAGGCGATCTCGCGTGGGGTATCGCCGAGCTTGAGACCTTCGGAGGCGCGGAACCACTGCTGGCGCTCGTCGAGCAGGGTGAGGAGGCCGATGGGAGTGCCGCAGATAGCTGCAGTCAGGCGCACGAGTTCATCGCACTCCGGCTCGGGTTGGGAGTTTAGTAACTCACGAGTCCAGAGGGCCCTTGCTCTTGTTTCTTCGGACTCTGATCTACGGACACTCATCATTCACCGTGGAATCGTTAGGATATCTTGCACTAAGGTCTTAAGACCATTGGATTTTACTTTCTATTGACCAAAGTAACTGCATCTTTCGCGGTATCCGATGACCTCTCTTGCTAAGCAAGCTCGTTCAGCAAAATGTCTGAGACATCTCTGAATTGTCTATGAGGCATCCTGGGAGGGGGGTGGGTCAATCACCCAAACGTGCATTACCAACGAGTTAGAACGGCCCGGAGCCTGCGTAGCGACGGCTCTTCTTACGGGATTGTGCTTATGCAGAACAGCGAACTAGCGTTTGATGAGCCACATCAGCCAACTGGCGGCTATCGTGCCACCAATAAAGAGTGCGAAGCAGAAGGCGCCGAAGCGAATCATCATGCGCGGATCGGAGCGCTGGGTAATTCCGAAGATGATTGAGGTGAAGAGCGAGAACAGGAGGACAGCGCCGAAGTGCGAGATGGTCACGATGCTTTCCTCCCCGTTGCGAGCGAGTGTGCATCGACGGCTGAGATGATGTTCAGGAGGCCTGCTACGACGATGAACTTGGTGCCGTAGTCGGCGA
>DATDHL010000389.1:0-1534 GCA_036521575.1 Edaphobacter sp.
GGGCTGCTCTAATCCTGACAATCTTCATCATGGGGCTGGGCACCGGACTGATCGCAGTCGCACCCACCTACGACTCCATCGGTATTTGGGCTCCGATCTTGATCGTGATCGCGCGCCTGCTGCAGGGCATTGCGTGTGGCGGCGAGCTTGGAGGAGCAACTGCAATCCTCGTGGAAAATGCGCCGCCGCGTCGCAGGGGCTTTTACGCGAGTTGGCAAACGTCAAGCCAGGCGGCGGGCATCGTTCTCGGCACCATGACAACGATGGTGGTCTCTTTGTCGATGACCCCCGCCGAACTTCAGGCCGGCGGTTGGCGTTGGCCCTTCGCGATCGGATTGCTGGTGGTGCCGGTTGGTCTCTACGTCAGGTCGGCGCTCGATGAGCCAGAACCTTTCCTGAAGGTTCGCCGCGACGGCCTGACCTTTTCGTTCGGCGGAATGGTCCGAGGTGAATACCGGGCACTGCTCTCAGGCATCGGCATCTCAGTTCTCTACCTCGCATGTGCCTATGTCCTGTTTGTCTACATGCCCACCTATGTGGTCCGGGAACTTCGGTTGTCATTTCCGCAAGCATTGTTGTCGACGGCCATTGCGGGCCTCGTTGTGTTCGCATTCAGTCCAATCTTCGGGCTGGTATCCGATCGCTATGGTCGAAAGTCGCTGCTGCTAATTGGCGCACTGGGATTTGGTCTATTGACATATCCAGCCTTCATGCTGATTCTCGCCCAGCCGAGCTTTGCTCGATTGGCTGCGGTACAATCGGGCTTCGCTCTTGGCATGGCGATGTATGCCGGGCCGGCAATCTCGGTATACGCGGAACTGTTCCCGACCCATGTCCGCTCGACCGCGGTGTCGGTGATTTACGGCTTCACCGCGGCACTCGTCGGCGGATTCGCCCCGTTCATCGTGACCTGGCTGATCGCGGTGACAGGAAATCCGCTGGCCCCGGCTTTCTACGTGGTCGTGGCCGCCGCCGTCAGCACGGCGACGCTCGTCACCTTTCGCGATCGTTTTGACGAACCTCTGCGGTGAGCAGCGCGGCCGAATGAAAGGCAGCATCGGGCGTGACCGCAATCGTAACGTACAAGGACACGCCCCACGTTTTTCTCGCCGTCGCCTCGTTATGGCCCGTCGCCGCTGACAACGGAAATGCCCCGTGCTCTGTTGAACTTTATGAAGCGTCGTTGCCGTGAATGACGTTAAGCGGCCTTCGCAGTTTGGACAAGAGTGCGATTGTTGGTCTCCTTTTCGTAGTGAGCGGCAAGCGCGACCCGCAGGGCAGGAAGTTGCTTGTAGGCTTTGAGCCTGCGAAAGCCTTTCTTGGCTTCGTTCATGGCCGCAGCGGTCCAGCGCAAAGCCATCGAGGACGAACTCCAGCGCTTCACATTGCGGGTAACGCGACGCACGGTCCCCATCATATTTTCGATGATGTTGGTGCAGGCCAGCGAGCGCCGCAATTCTGCCGGAAGACCGAGCCTGCTCACTGTGAGGATTTCATCCAATCCCTCGAGGATGCTTTTTGAGACACCAGGGGC
>DATDHL010000390.1:0-3565 GCA_036521575.1 Edaphobacter sp.
CCGACCTGAAAGAACGACTGCGCGAACCCGTGCTTGCCCCCTGAGGCCATGCGGGCGATGCGCGAGGACTCGGGATGGAAGATGGCCGACCCAACACCGATCAGCGAAGAGCCAATCAGAAGAAAACCGAACGTAGGGGCGAAGGCCAGCACCACTAGACCAAGCAGCGTGAATGTCATCCCGACGGGCAGCGAGTAAGGGACGGGCTTGCTATCGGTGAAGTGTCCGATGAAAGGCTGCAACAGGGAAGCGACGACCTGATAGGTGAGGGTCAGAAATCCGAGGTGCGTGAAGTCCAGATGGAACGAGCTCTTCAGGATCGGATAGATCGAGGGCAGCAGCGACTGCACCATATCGTTCAGCAGATGGCAGAAGCTGACGGCGGCGAGGACGCGGAAGAGGGCGCGCGAGGAGTTGTCGAGGCGCGGGGCTTTGAGCTCGGGCGTGATGTCGACGGGGTCGGCGGCGGGGAGGGTCGCTGAGTAGGTGGTCTCGCTCATGGGGAGTATGTCTAGTGTACTCGGGAGCGCCGCGATCCATTGGTGCCTTTCGCGGCTTCCAGATAACGGTTGCTCTAAGTGCAGACCAGATCGGAAGCGTCGGCGATATTCGCTCGACACGATAACGGGTTGTTCTTCAAAGAGCCGGTTGCAGAGGGCTAATCCTGCTAGTTCTTGTTTGTCATCATTCCGGATTGCCGACAATCCGGAAGCTCACGTTCGATTCAGTCAAACGTGCGAGTTTATGCCTCTATTCCCGTTTGCCTGCAATCGGAAGCGAAGTGAAGAACTACGTTTGTTTTGGATCTAGGTCACGGTGCTACGGTGCTGTTGTTATTCGGGTAGTTTCGTCTCCCCTTTCACGTTGAAGGCTTTGGTTAGCACAGGCACACCGGAACCAGGCTGACCACCGCCGACCGAAACGGTGTATTTTCCTTCGGCAACAATCGGGTCTCCTTTGTCGGTAACCATGCTCAGGTCGCGTGGCTGCAATTCAAAACGAACCTTCTGCGAGGCGCCTGACTCAAGGTGAATACGCTGAAAGCCCCGCAGTGCCCGTAGCGGTGCTCCCGGGACGCCGGGAAAGTTTAAGTAGAGCTGGGCGACTTCGTCACCGGGCCGCTTGCCGGTGTTCGTCACCTTCACCTCAACGATGACCGGGCTTCCAGCCGAAACGTTGGCGGGTCCAGTGAGGTCGCTGTAGGAAAAGCTGGTATAGCTGAGACCGTAGCCGAAGGGATAGAGCGGCATACCCTCGAAGTAGCGGTAGGTGCGACCCTTCATGGCGTAATCTTCAAAGGGAGGCAGCTGGCTGACGTCCTTATAGAAAGTAACGGGCAACCGACCAGCAGGATTGTTCTTGCCGGAGAGTGTTTGGGCCACGGCCGCACCGCCCTCTTCGCCAGGATAGAACGCATCGAGAATGGCATTTGCGTGGTCCTTGGCCCAGTTCACGCCGAGGGCGCTGCCGTTCGTAAGAACGACTACCAGCGGTTTGCCCGCGGTGGCGACAGCTTCAAGTAGTTCTTCTTCAGGTTTGGGCAAGTCGATGCTGGTGCGGTCGCCACCCTTGAAGCCTTCTTCGCTGACCTGCATCTCTTCGCCTTCCAACTCACTAGTAATGCCGACCACGGTGACAACTACGTCCGCGGCTTTGGCCGCTTCGATAGCCGCAGGCTGCGGTTTGAGGTCTACTTTCGACCAGACCAGCTTCGCCGCTGGCGTCTCGTTTTCTCCCGGTGAGTACTCTACACGCAGAGCAGCCGGCTTGCCCGACTCAAGGTGCACGCGGCCCAGCTTGGCTTCAGTGCCACTGCCGCCGTAGGCGGAGGTAACATTCTTGCCGTCGAGTTGCATGCGAAAGAATCCATTGGCCATCAATCCGAGGTTGTAGTCGCCGGTCTGCGGGGCTGTCAGCGAACCCTCCCAACGGATACTGAGCGGATGAACGCTCGCGGCCTCGGTGGGTAACGCGTTCGCGGCCTCGTCCAAGGTGGACTCTACGCGCTGTGCCACCGGCTTGGTAGCGGCAGGATTGTTAAGGTTTGACATGTCGAGCTTGGAGTAGCTCGCTTGGATGCCAGGTTTGCCGTCAACTGTGAGTGCGGAAGCAGGCACAGGCTCTGCTTCATGACTTAGGAACTGGGTGCCGGGAACGTAGCTAATGGTGGCTTCAGGAAACTCGGCGCGGAGCCCTTCGAGGATGGAAACCGTGTGGGAAGGAACACCGTTGTAGTTGCCAAGAAGAACCTTGGTCTGATCGGCGAGCGGGCCGACCACAGCGATCTTGACGTGCGAGGTCTTGAGCGGGAGGACACCGTCATTCTTCAGTAGAACCATTGACTCGTTGGCAATTTTGCGGGCCATGGCGCGGTGTTCGGTGGAGTCAAGCAGGTTCTCGTCGATTTTGGTGTAGGGGACCATCTCTGGCGGATCAAACATACCGAGCTTCATCCGCGCCGTGAACAGGCGCGTCACAGCAACGTCGATCTCGCTCTCTTTGAGCAAGCCCTGCTTCACGGCATCAAGGTAGGGTTTGTAGTCATGATCGTCGTTCACCTTGAAGGTAAAGTCGACGCACTCGTTGTCCATGCCACGCTGCAGGCTGATGGCCGAGGCCTCCGGCTGGGAGGGCTTGAAGTTGTGGCCGTGGAAGATGTCGAGAACGGCGCCGCAGTCGGAGACGACATAGCCCTGGAAACCCCACTTGCCGCGGAGCTGGTCCTGAAGGAGAAATTCGCTCGCGCAGGCAGGCTCGCCATTGATGCTGTTATAGGCGCACATCACAGAGTCTGCCTTAGCTTCGGTAACGGTGGCGCGGAACGCGGGCAGGTAGGTATCGAGTTCGTCGTGCTTGCTGACATTGACGTTCGCGCTGTGACGCGTGGACTCTGACCTGAGTGCACGGCGAAGTGTTTCGGCGTAGAAATGACGCGATAGTATTTGGGGTCGTCGCCCTGCATGCCCGTAACGAAGGCGACGCCCATGCGCGCGGTCAGGAAGGGGTCTTCGCCATAGGTCTCTTGGCCGCGGCCCCACCGTGGATCGCGGAAAATGTTGATGTTCGGCGCCCAGAAGTCGAGGCCCTCGAAGATGTTGCTGTGACCGGCGCGGACGGCCTGCACATGTTTGATGCGGCCTTCGGTGCCGATGACGACGGCCATCTGGTGGATAGCCGCCGTGTCAAAGGTGGCGCCGAGGCCGATGGGCTCAGGAAACTCAGTGGTGCCATTGCGGGCAACACCGTGCAGGGACTCGCTCCACCAGTCGTAGGCGGGGACATTCAACCGAGGAATGGCACGGGCCTGATTGACGAGTTGCGTTGCCTTTTCTTCTAGGGTCATGCGCTTGACCAGGTCAGCCGCACGCTGCTCAGCAGGCAGACCGGTATTCAAGTAGGCGGGCTTTTGTGCATCCTGCGCACCAGCCACCCAAACTCCCGTTGCACAGGTCATCATCGCCGCAAACATCCGCAATCCGATTCTTTTCATTAAATTCCTCGTGGAAACTCCGATTGGCAAGCTCCCAACGTTATTGCTATTTGCAAGGCAATGTCAACGAGAGCG
>DATDHL010000391.1:0-1894 GCA_036521575.1 Edaphobacter sp.
CCCATCTCGCCAAGCCGCTAGCCGACAACACCCTCCACATGCGCAGCGGCCAGATCGTCGAGGTCGAGCAAGCCGGATGAAGACCACGCCCCAAACCCAAATCAAGAGCAAAACCAACGCCGCCCGCCTCCTCGACACCCTCGGCATCACCTTCGAGCTCCGCGCCTACGAGGTCGATCCCGAAGACCTCACCACCATCTCCGTAGCCCGCAAAATAGGCCTTCCCGCCGAACAGGTCTTCAAGACCCTCCTCGCCCACACAAATTCAGGCGAGTACCTCTTCGCAGTCATCCCCGGCGACGCCGAACTCGACCTCAAAAAACTGGCCCAAGCCGCCTCCGCAAAAAAAGCCGAGCTAGCCTCCCTCAAAGAAGTAGAGCCCCTCACCGGATACATCCGCGGCGGAGTCACCGTCATGGGCGCCCGCAAGCCCTTCCCCGCCTACGCCGACGAGACCATCGAGCTCTTCGACATCATCTCCGTCTCCGCTGGCCTCCGCGGTCTCCAACTCCTGCTCACCCCAGCAGACTACCTCCGAGCCGCCGAAGCCACCCTCGCCGACCTCACCAAAGCCCCTCGCTCAGGAGAAGCCGGATGAAGTACCTCGGCCACATCCTCGACCATCTCCGCAAAGATCTCCGTCTCGAATGGCGCTCCCGCGACTCCATCAACGGGATGCTCTTCTTCGTCCTTCTCATCGTCGTGGTCTTCTCCATCGCCTTCGACCCCGCCGGCTACCCCACCACAACTCGCCAGATCTCCGGCGGCATCCTCTGGGTCGGCATTCTCTTCGCCTCCATCACCGCGCTCAACCAGTCCTGGACCCGCGAACAGCGCAACCAGGTCCTCGAAGCCCAGCGCATGGCCCCCTCACCCGCCTCCACACTCTTCCTTGGCAAGGCCCTCGCCAACATGCTCTTCGTCCTTGTGGTCGAAGCCGTCCTCGCCCCCATCTTCGTCATCTTCTTCAACCTTCAGGTCCTCGGCAACGCCTGGCTCCTGGCCCTTATCCTTCCCCTCGGCACCTGGGCGCTCGTAGTCAACGGAACCTTCTTCGCCGCCCTGGGCCTCCGCGCCCGCAACCGCGAACTCCTCCTCCCGCTGATTCTTCTCCCCATCTCCCTGCCCGCGATCCTCATGATGGTCCAGGCCACCACCGGCGTCCTCAACGCCGAGATCGACCCCATCCAGCTCCGCTCCTGGATCACCCAGCTTGCCGGCTTCGACATCATCTACACCACGGTCTGCATCCTTTTCTTCGAGACTGTCCTCAACGCCGAATAGCCGCTGACTCACTCCAGAAAATTTCGCGGTTCTCCCGGCCCACGACCTCCTTTTCTCAACGAATCGGCTTCCACGTGCTGTCTGGATCGAAAGCCGCCATCCCCCTGGCCGCCTCGGTAGTGCCATCTCCCAGATCTCTCTCATACACCGCCTCTCGCGGCCCGATAATAAACGTCATCACGCCACTGGCCCGATACTCCGCCGGGTACGCGAGAACCGCAAACCCGCCGGTCATCTTTCCATCCTTCACATAATCCTTCGTACCACCCGGGGCATGCGGCCCCTGCGCCGTCAGTATCCGGTAGTAGTACCCGTGAAACGGCGTCCGCTTTCCAGCCTGCGAGCCCTCACTCTCCGCCTCGGCCACCAGGCTGCCTGTCGGACTCTCCGGCTCACCCTCCTTAGCCTCCCAGTAGAGACCGTTTTGCTTACCCGGTTCGCTCCGGAACCGCTTTGCATAGATCCCGGGAGGATTCCCGTCATGCCCCGTCTCCGCATACTCCTTCTGTGCATCATGTAGCGCGCACGTTACCCTGATGGCGTCCAGCTCGTTATTTCCTATCCGCCGGTACATCAGCTCCCGCGCACCCGCCTCGGCATCAAAGTGCCA
>DATDHL010000392.1:0-4863 GCA_036521575.1 Edaphobacter sp.
ACCGATCAGCCAATCGCGCAAAAAGTGTATAACCTCAGAGCAACATAAGGAGCTCTGCATGCCCAAATCTGCACATCTGCGCGAAATCCTCATAGCCGTGGCCGCACTGTCGATAGGTTGGTGGGCCCACAGCACCCGTCCGGTACAGGCCCAGTCCGGTCCCACGTCGCTCAACTTCGAGTTCAACAACATTGGCCCGTCTACTTCGCTTTCTCTCTACAACCCCGCCGACAACACCATCTACGTCTACCCAATCAGCGTCAGTAACAACAGAATTAATTGCAGCTTCCGCGTACGTCTCGGCACGCTCGGAGGTCCAATCGATCGCGAGAATTGTCCAAGAGGCAGCATGCGCTAACTCATTGCACACGCCATCGTAAAAGACCCGAAGATGCCTCGCGCAGTCGGTCACCCGACCATAAACCGGGTGACCATCTTGCTCAGTTTCATTACGTCACCCGCTGTGCCCTGAACTCATCAAACAGCTGTTTGTAACGTGCCATGATTTCGCTATCGACCGTCTGAATATTTGCGCCCCGCGCGACAGCGTCATCAATAATTCCGGTGTCGTTCAGGAACACCCCATAAAACAGGTCAACATCGGGATCAACAATCTTCTTCTCTTGCTTGAGAAACATAACGAACTCCCGAAACGCATCTCCCTGAACCTCAGGTTCGGAGGCCTCCATCAGTGCCGCGATCAGGGTGTCGTGTGGAATGCCATCGAACAACCGCTTCAGGGCCGCGCTCAAGTCCTGCAGATATCGCGATATCCCCACGAAGTCATCGGCCTCAATCGGATGAAACAGCTTCTCCAGGCGAGCCGCTCTCTTTGCTGCGGCATATTGGTTGTCTTCACACAGCAGTTCGGCCGCCTGCAGAAAAAAGGTGCGCCACTCTTCTCCGCTCCCTGAGGCCTTTTTGCTTTTATCCGACAGGTAAGAGTGATACGCAATCGCAGTTGGCGAGCAGAGAAAATCTTGCACAACCTTCTTCTCCGCCGTCAGGTCGACATATCGCGCATAATCCTTCTTCTTCCTCTGCGCATTGTCTTGTTGCGAGTAGACCGCTCCCTTCACCATGATTCCCCGCAGCGCGGCAATCAGCCCAGCAGTATCGAGCTTCACTTTCTGTGTCGCCTGAAAGTCGCTCGTGCTCACCCGCCTCGACAATCGGAAGGCAAGAATACTGTTCCCCAACGCGACGAGCGCAACGGTAAAAGAAACGGCTGGCACGAACGGCAAAAAATCCGTAATCTTCATGGGCTCCAGCTCCGAATGAACCCCATTTATACAACTAAAGCCGATAGGCTCGCTAAGGATTCCAACTACACGGATGCGCTAGCCCGATCCACCATCTCTGCATAGACAAACCCGTCCCGCTCTACCGACTCTCCGGCCCCCACATGAATCTCCCCCGAAAACATAGGCCCCGCCCACGCAAAGGTGTGGAACTCCCCATTCTCCCCACAAGGGTCCACCCCTATCGGAAGCTCCCGCAGCAGCCCCGCATCCCACTGCCGCCCAGCAAACTCCGCTGGAACCTTCCGCGGATCAACGCATGTCAGCCGGCCCTTAGTCCACCCGCCATCATCTCGGCAGCCAGCCGGTCTGTCGGAATCCCCCACACTGGAAACGCCGGCTCCAGCCCTGTACCCGCCAGCTTCGCCACGCGATAAGCCCGAATATCTTCCAGGAACAAATCCCCGAACGCCACCCCCTCGAACCCCTCCCTTACCGCCCGCGCGCACGCCACCCCCATTCGAGCCTCATACTCCTCATTCGAGCAGGGAAACGGAAGATCCACCTTCCAAAGCGGCAGACCAGCCATCTCGGCCTGCCGGTCCAGCAACTCCTCACGGAACCCATGGATCGCCACCCTCCGAAACCGCTCGTTCACCGTCGTCAGTAGCCCGCCTACCTCGAACTCGTCTGCCAACCTCAGCAAATGTAATGCCCACGCCGAATCCTTCCCTCCACTCCAGCTCACCAAAATCTTTTTCATCTCACCATCAAACCACGCCGCTGGCACGCTTAGCCGGGTCATTCTTAGTCCCATAACAACATTCTCTGTTCTCTCAACGCCCAACTCCTGCTAACATCGCATCTCCCGGCGAAATAGTTCGCCTCTTACTCAGGAGCATTGAAATGGCAACCGGAACAGTGAAATGGTTTAACGACGCAAAGGGTTTTGGCTTCATTACCCCCGAAGATGGTGGCGAGGATCTCTTTGCTCACTACTCAGCGATTAACTCCAGCGGCTTCAAGTCTCTGCAGGAAGGCCAGCGTGTCAGCTTCGATGTCACGACCGGTCCCAAAGGCAAGCAGGCCGCCAACATTCAGCCTCTCTAATTCGTAATTTCTGTAGTCCTGCATCACCTCCAAACCAGGGACCACCAAAATCACGCAGGCAGAGCAACCCATAGCACCATAGTGGGATAGGCTCTGCCTGTTGTCCTTAGGTACCCTCTCTACCGATGGCCTCACACCGCACAGCAACGCGACTACTCGCCCACCCCATCTGCAAGCGTTGCAACTCCTCGCGCACCATGCGCTCCAAGCGCAAGACGTTTTTTCAAAGAGCAATTCTCCGTCTCAACCTTCACCCTTGGAAGTGCATCGACTGCGCACATCGCTTCCTCTCGAAGAACCGCGGCCCCCGCAAATCGAGCGGATCAAAATCGAGCCGTCCCGTCGATCGTCCCGCCCTCTCCATTCCAGATGCGACGACAAGCTGAAGCTTTCCACCACGGGAACCGCTGGCAGCCCGGTCGCTGGATGCAGGCCCCATGGCTGGGTATGGGTAGATGGGGCGTTGGGTTTAAGTCGAGAGAGATTTGAGTCGCCGGATTTCTGCAAATTTCTGCCAGATTCCCGCTCCAAAGTCGGCTACAGGTTAAAACGGAAGAGATGAGCCCCCGTTTCCAGCTTGGATTTACATGCAGGACAGTTTGTCTATCTAAATGAGAACAAATCCACTTCCGACGAGATAGCGGGAGGCAGGCCCTCGGGGCACGCTATCATCAACCCATGACAGCAGAAGACAAAGCCAAAAACATCAAAGTCCTCATCTTCGACGTAGATGGCGTCCTCACCGACGGCCAGATCTTCGTCATCCCCGGCCCCGACGGGAAGGGAATCGAGTCCAAAGGTTTCGCCGCCCACGACGGCCTCGGCATCACCCTCGGTCGCCTCGGTGGGCTGCGCATCGGCATCATCACCAAGCGCAACTCGCAGACCGTAGCCATCCGCGCCCGCGACCTCAAGCTCGAGTTCGTCTACCAGGGCCAGGCCCACAAGATGAACGCCATCCGAGACATCCTCGCCAAAACCAGCTACACCATCGACCAGCTCGCCTACGTCGGCGACGACATCATCGACCTCCCGGTCATGCGCCAATGTGGCCTCTCCATCGCTACCGCCAACGCCCGCCAGCAGGTCAAGGATGTAGCCCACTACATCACCCCAAATCCCGGCGGCCAGGGAGCAGGACGCGACGCCGTCGACTTTATCCTCTCCGCGCAAGGCACCCTCGAACAAGTCATTGAGCAGTACCTGGACGAAGACAACGTAGCCGCCGAAACCGCCGACGTAGGCGTAGGCAACATGTAGGTATCAGCTCTTTTCCGAAGGTAGGTCACGCAGGAGTTTGTGAATGGCCCAGATACAATCCACTGCGTGGTCTCCCCAATGCGTATCGAAACCAAACTTCCAGTTCCAATAAACATCCGTAGTCCATCGTGACTCATCTTGTTTCAAGGTGAGCAAGCCGGGTTTTAAATCCCACCAAATCTCTGCGAGATCACCCGACAGAGACGAGCACACTGGATCTTCGGCCACCGTATTGAACGGTTCATATACATGCCAGAAGGTGTCTTTGCCTGTGTATCTGGCTAGTAGCTCAACATTTTTTTTTGATCATCAAGGAAAAGGACTTCGGGTAAATCTTCAAAAGTTGCTTTTTCTGGTGCAGGGAAGTCGAGGGCAGCCGCATGCAGATAAAGCTTAACGAGTTTTTGCCGTATGAGATCGAGTGCCTGACCTACATTTGTAGGTGGTTGCTCGACCGCGGTACAGAAGGCGTCCGCGAGGTGCCGAAATTCCATGTATTGTTCATCCAAGGACATAGGTAACAATCTTAGCGAAATCGACGGCAGGGAGAATAAACAGCGAACAAAACCGCGCTACAATACACCATGCCCGCGGTCGCCGAAACCCTCGAGATCCCCACCTCGCTTGCCTGGGCGCATCCCGTAACTGCAGAGTGGTTCCTCAACAAATTCGGTTCCCCAACCGAACCGCAAGAGCAAGGCTGGCCCAGCATCCTCGCCGGCGACACAACGTTGATCTCCGCCCCAACCGGAAGCGGTAAAACGCTAGCAGCCTTCCTCGTCTGCATCGATAAACTCCTCCGCGCCGCCATCGAAGGAAGACTCGCGCCCGCAACGCAAGTCGTCTACGTCAGCCCGCTCAAAGCCCTCTCAAACGACGTTCAAAAAAACCTCGATCAACCCCTCCGTGAAATTCAGCAACTAGCCCTCGAACGCGGCTATCTCTCCACCGAGATCCGCACAGCAGTCCGTACCGGCGACACCCTCCCCAAAGAGCGCGCCGCCATGCTCCGCAATCCACCTCACATCCTCGTCACAACCCCCGAATCGCTCTACATCCTCCTCACCGCAGGCAAATCCCGCGAGCACCTTCGTCGAGTCCAAACCATCATCGTCGACGAGATCCACGCCGTAGCCGACGACAAGCGCGGAGCCCACCTCGCGCTCTCCCTCGAGCGCCTCGACGCCCTCGTCTGCGGCGAAAACCGCCTCTCGCCCGGAGCCTTCCTCACCGGCCTCGCGCAACCGCCACA
>DATDHL010000393.1:0-10475 GCA_036521575.1 Edaphobacter sp.
CAGGAAGTCTTCATCAAAGTGTTTCGCAGCATTCGCGGCTTCCACGGTGAGTCGAGCCTCCGTACTTGGCTGTACCGCATCGCTCTACACGAGGCTTCCAACCAGCGCCGCTGGTGGTCTCGCCATAAAAAGCAGGAGATAACCATCGACTCCTCCGTCCAGAATGAGGACGATGGAAGCGTCTTTTCACTCAGTGCTACCTTGGCTGACCATAATGGTTCGCCCTACGATTGCGCTGAACAGGCTGAAGTTCGGGCCCGCGTTGAAGCGGCCCTTCGGCAGTTGCCGGAGGCTTTCCGCACGGTAGTTGTTCTCCGCGAGATTGAAGGTTTCGCGTACGAAGAGATCGCAGAGATTCTTAACGTCAATCTTGGCACTGTGAAGTCCCGGTTGACCCGAGGCCGGTCCGCACTGCGTGCGTTACTGGTCGCTCAAAGCGCAAAAGCGGGAAATAATACTGCTTCTTCCGGCGCTGGGCTCACATCCAAACAGACACAGACGGTGACGCAATGAACTCCCCTAGCTGCGCCAAAATTCGGTCGTCTTTCTCCGCTTACCTTGATAGCGCCGTAAGTGGGAAGCAGATGCAGACGATCGCCCAGCATCTTGATCACTGCGAGGCCTGCGCTGATGAGTTTGCCGGTTTGCGAGCCATGCAACAGTCCTTCGCCACGCTCGGCCCGGTAAAGGCTCCGGCCGACCTTGGGATGAAGCTTCGTCTTGCCATCTCGCACGAGCAGGCCGCCCGCAAGGCAAGCTGGCTCGATAGCGTCGCGGTGAAATGGGACAACGCCGTTCGTCCGATGCTCGTTCAGGTCTCGGCAGGATTTGCCGGCTCCGTGGCGCTGATTGGCGGCATCATGCTTCTGCTGGGAATGGTGGCTGAGCCGCAAGCCGTGATGGCCAATGACGAACCGCTCGGAGCCATGACCGTACCTCACTATCTGTATTCGGCTACCAGTCCGAATGCGATTGTTACTGACCATGACACGGCGATCGTTGTCGAGGCTTACGTGAACGATCAAGGGCGGGTATACGACTACAACATCGTGTCGGGTCCGGAAGATAAGGCAGTGCAGAATCAAATTGTCGATCAGCTTCTGTTGAGCGTATTTGAACCCGCGCGTGTTTTTGGCATGCCTGTGCGCGGCAGAGTGGTGCTTACGTTCTCGGGCATCTCTGTCCGCGGATAATGCGGTGCAAAGGTTGCAAGCGACTCTTCGCTCCCTTAAACTTGTTGGGAGCGTCGAATCCTTATCGTGCCTTTCCTAACTAGATCGTCCCAGTCCAAATGCTTCCGAGCTTTCTGCCTGCGAATTGGCGCAGCTCTTCTGATTGCCAGCTTCGCGGTTGCCGCGGGAGCGCAGACGGATTCATCGTCGAGCAGCAGTAGTAGTGTTCCAGACACAACCGTTTCGAAGGAGCCCACCAAGACTCCACGGCCTCGAGTTACCCAGCCAGAGGCTGGCGGCTCCGCTATCACGCTTGAAACAAGCGAGCCGCTGTTCTATCTTGCCGTGGCGCTCAATGTTTGTGGTTACGACGCCGATCTAGCTGCATCGGCACCAATACGCCTCAAGATTCGTGAGGAGATCAATACAGCGTTGACGGGTTCCGCTGAGGCTCGCGATAGTCGCGATGCGCTGTGTGGTTATATTCGTCTGCACACGCTTGCCGATAGCGGGCTCAACCTCGCCCAGTACATTTCGCTGTCGCTCTATCTTAATCCTCCTCCCGAGTTGACCCCTTCGGTTCCAGAAACGGAGTTGCCTCCTGATTCCACCCAGATCGTCAATATTCTTCCGCTTCTCCGGACCTTCGGTGAGAATGTTCATCTTCACGCGATTTGGGTAGAGCATCGGCCGGATTACGAAGCACTCACTAACCAGATTCATGACCCGCTGACGAAGATGATTCTGAACACGAACATCTATCTTCGTTTGCCGGTTAGCAGCTACGACGGACGTAGATTTCTGGTTCTGCTGGAGCCAATGCTTGCTCCTTCAGCGACGAATGCCCGTATCTATGCGACTGACTACATCGTGGTGGCTTCCCCGGCAGGAGAGCCGCTTGGTGCTGTCCACATGGACCAGATTCGTCATACCTATCTGCACTATCTTGTGGAGCCGTTTGTGTACTCGCGCGCCTCGGCGATGCAGCGATTGCAGCCGCTGATGAAAGCCGTCCAGGATGCGCCCTTGGACTTTACCTACAAGTCAGACATCGTTGCGCTCATCACCGAGTCTCTTATCAAGGGAATCGAGGCACAGACGATGGATGTCGGGCTGACCAAGCCGAAGCGTCCGGATGCAGTGAAGCAGCGCGCAGATATTGAGCGGTATAACGCCGATATGGCGGAGTACGATCGCCAGGCTGAGCTAATTCGTCGCAAGGCTGTCGACCTGGACGTGCGCCAGGGATGGGTCTTGGTCGGTTATTTCTATGACAAGCTAGGCCAGATGACGAAAGATTCCATCAGTCTGAAGGATGATATCGGCGAGATGGTCTACGGAATGGATGTAGACCGCGAGCGACGTCAGGCAGAACAGGTCGTCTTTCTACCGGAGGGCTCGCATGACTTTGTGCGTCGTGCGCCGCGGCAACTTAGCGGTCTGGATCTGGCTGAGAAAGAGCTGATCGGTGGAGATGTGAATGGTGCTGGCGAGTTAGCGAAGGCTGCGCTGGCCGATCCGAACAGCGATCATGCTCGTGCTTACTATATGCAGGCTCGGATTGATCTGATGCAGCGGCAACCAGACGAGGCAATCGACAACTTTGAGCAGGCACTGAAGACTTCGAAGGATCCTCGTACTCTTGCCTGGTCGCATATCTACCTCGGCCGACTGTACGATGTGGTTCCCGATCGGCAGAAGGCGGTGACGGAGTACAAGGCGGCACTTACGGTCCGCGATGGACAGCCGGATACGAAGGCTGCTGCGGAGAAGGGGTTGAAGGAGCCATTTATCGCTCCGGGGACGCAGCATGCCTCCGAACCCGATGACGATGCGCCGCTTGATCCCAGCGGGAAGGCTGAGAAGGATTCCTATCGGCCGCCTCCGCCGCCCAAATAACATCTATTTGTCGGCTGGCTGAAGGGTCAGTCCAGTAAAGTAAAGCGCAGAGGGCCCGATGACGACGCGCCGCAAGAAGACCACACAATTCAAGCCGAACGAGGCGATGCCGAGCTTGTTCGAGCACCGGTTTGAACGGCCGGAACTGCTGACGTGGGCGCTGACGCATCGCTCGCTTGCATATGAGACGAAACCGGAGACGCAGCCTAGTCCTGATGCCGATAATGAACAGCTGGAGTTTGTCGGCGATGCGGTGCTTGGGTTGGCGGTTGCGGAGTCGCTGTTTCGGCGATTTCCGGATTCACGTGAAGGCGAACTGACTCGGTTGCGAGCTTCACTGGTCAGTCGAAGGCATCTGGGCAGCGTTGGTGCGCGAATCGGGCTTGGAGCTTTGTTGCGGCTTGGTCGCGGCGAGGAGCAGAGCGGCGGCCGTAGTAAACCGGCGCTGCTGGCTAATGCTCTGGAGGCCGTGATTGCTGCGCTTTATCTCGACGGCGGTCTAGAGGCTGCGCGCGCGTTTATTGAAAAACAGATCATCGAGCCGGCCTTGCCAGAGTTGCAGCTGGCGATGCAGGCTGGTGATACATTCAGCGGCGCGATCGGCGATCATAAGTCTGCGCTGCAGGAGCATTTGCAGGCGACGGGGGCGGGGCAGCCTCAGTATGTGCTGACTGCGCAGAGCGGGCCTGACCACCAGAAGCGGTTTCGGGTGGAGGTTCGGGTTGGGGACAAGGCTGGCGGTTCGAGGGCGCTGGCTGAGTCCGAGGGCTCGACGAAGAAGCAGGCCCAGCAAGAGGCGGCGCGGATTGCGTTCGAGCGGCTGATCGAGGAGCAACGATCAGGTAGCGTCGCTCAGGAGGAGGCGGTAGCGAAGTGATCGAGCCTGCTGCATCCACGGGACTGGCCCAAGGCGAGCTCGCCTCGCAGGACGTGGTTCCGGTTGTGCCTCCAAAGGCGGAGGCTTCTGCGGTCCGGTCGCTGGCGCATGAGGCTGGAGTGCTGCATGCGATCCAGTCTCTGATCTACCTGATTGTTATTGCTGTTTTCATCATTACCTTTTGTGTGCAGCCGTTCCGGATTCCTTCAGGCTCAATGGAGCCTACGTTGTTAGTGGGCGATTTTTTGCTGGTCGATAAGCAAGGAATCTCAACCGGCGACGCTGGTTTGCTGCCCTCGACCCGTATCCGCCGGGGTGAGGTTATCGTGTTTCACTATCCGGTCGATCCTTCGATTCATCTGGTGAAGCGGGTGGTTGGAATGCCGGGGGACCATCTGAAGCTGCGGAACGGACGGGTTTACATCAACGATTCTCTGTTGCCAGAGAGCTATGCGGTGTATCGGCCGAGCATGCCGGACGGGTTTCGCGACAACTTTCCCCGGATGCAGAACGCGGACCCAGACATCGACTCGCGGTGGTGGATACGGATGCGGGGGTTGATCGACGATGGCGAGTTGATTATTCCGGCTGATAACTACTTTGTGCTTGGCGACAACCGCAATAACAGTGAGGACAGCCGATATTGGGGTTTCGTTCCGCGTGAGGCGATTGTCGGCCAGCCGCTTCTGATCTATTTTTCGGTGCGCTTGCCGGGAGTTGATGGCTCCGAGGCACTAGCTTCGGAGGCCGGTCAGCGTGCCGGGACCATTCCGGATGGGTTTACGAACTTTGCCAGGTGGGGCAGGGTTTTCCGTGTTGTGCGATAGTACCCTCCCCCCGTCATTCGTATAAGTCCTTTATTTGCAGCAGTTTACGTGTAAGCCTCGACTCTAAAGTATTCAAAGTAAATACTTTACAGTCAAAGTATTCATTCATAAAGGTCTATTCCATTTTTTATGCGGATCGATCCCTTGGAGCGATAAAACGAAAAAAGCCCCCGACACGTGGGGGCTTTATTTCGTTTCTATAATGATTATAACCGATTGGGTGGAATTATTCGGCACGCGGATCCTATTGATTTGTAATGGGATATCTGCTTTTTGGGCTTGACGGGATTTTGGAGGAAGTTGTGAGTTGAGAACGAGCGAAAAGCAGACCCCTGCGGGATAACAACCAAAAAGCAACACCAACGGCAGATCCTACGGAATGACACCAGAACGGCAACGGCAGAAACAACGGCGCGGCCCGGCATCCCAAGGTGCTGTCGATTCGTCAAATACTGATATAGATAAGGTTGTTCAATTTTGACGCATACTCTTCTCGCTCTCTGTCTCCTTGCTCCGACCGCAACCGCTCAAGAGATCCAACCGCAGGCTCCGCCCTCCCCTCAGGGAACTGTTCTCTTCAACCGCAATCAGGAGACTGAACAGAAACAACCGACGAATCAGTCTGAGGCCGTGTCGAAGGAAACGGTGAAGATTCCCGATGCTGAGCGGGATTCCCTTGTTTTCACCGCCTATGATCTGGATGCCCACGTTATCCCTGCGAGCTCCCAACTGGCAGTTCATGCGCGGTTTGGTGTTCGCAACTCGGGCGCCGCACCGCTTGACCGGCTGGCACTCCAGCTTTCGTCTACTCTTCGGTGGGAAAACCTTGCACTTGCCACGTCTGCCGGTGTTCAGCCACTGAAGTTTGTCCAGCAGATCATTCATACCGATGCCGACCACACCGGTGAGGCTACGGAAGCTGTCATTACGCTCCCTCATCCGTTTGCTCCGGGCGATACGCTCGATCTAACGGCGATCTACTCCGGTCCGATCGAATTCTCTGCTCGCCGTCTGGACGTGATTGATGCACCTCCGAGCCAGGCCGCGCGAACGGACTGGGACGCCATCACCCCAGAGGTCTCGGGCCTGAGGGGATTTGGCAACGTTCTGTGGTATCCGACTGCCTCCGCTCCGCTCTTTCTCGGGGATGGGGCCAAGCTCTTCCAGTCTGTGGGGCGTACCAAGCTTCAGCAAGCCTCCACGCCGATCCATCTTCGGCTCACCGTGGAGTATGTCGGCGATGCGCCCAAGGATGCCTACTTCAATGGGCAGCGCGAACCACTGCTCTCTATTACAGAGAATCCTGACACGCCCGTGGCGGATGCCCCCGGTATTGCTACCGCCGATTTTGCGTCTCAGCCCCTGGGCTTCCGGATCCCCAGTCTCTTTCTTACCGACCGTGTGGCCACTCCCGCGTCCAATCACCTGATTACGACCATTACAGGGCGTACAGAGGCCATCCCTGCCTACACTGGAGCCGCCGACACGATACAGCCGCTGCTGGCCGACTGGCTGGGTGCCGCCCCGCTGACCTCATTGACCATCCTCGATCATGAGGGGCAGCCTTTCGAAGATGGGGCGTTTCTAGTCACCGATATGAGGGCGGTGGATGCCAATACCATTGTGCCGCCGCTTGTTCACTCGCTGACTCATGCGTGGTTCCGCTCCTCTCATGCATGGCTTAATGAAGGCGTACCACAGTTTATGTCTCTTCTGTGGATCTCGCGCACTCAGGGGCGGGATGCCGCTATTCAGCAGCTTCAGCAACTGCGCATTCCGCTGTCGCTTGCCGAACCCTCCGGCTCGCAGATCAGTGACTCGGCGGCCAGCAGTAGTAACCCGCAGTCAACATCCGAAGGCCAATCTCTCATTCAAGCTAAAGATGAACTTTACTACCGCAATAAGGCGGCAGCAGTGCTATGGATGCTTCGGTCGGTTGTTGGAGATGAAGCACTGAAGCAAGCGCTTCAGCTCTATCGGCGCAGTGGGGAGGCGGATGCGGATCCGCACCACTTTCAGCGTGTCGTCGAACAAGCCTCCAAGAAGGATCTCAACTGGTTCTTTAATGACTGGGTTTATCAGGACCGCGGGTTGGCCGATCTGAGCATCGCCAGCGTCACGCCCCGCGAGCTTCCGGCCCAGGGCAACAAGGCTGCAAGCTGGCTGATCGCGGTTGAGGTCCGCAATGACGGGGAGGCGACTGCGGATGTTCCCGTGACAGTTCGCTCAGGGACGCTCACCGCGACGCAGCGTGTCAGGGTACCGGGGCATTCCAGCGCTTCTACACGGATTGTCTTCGAGGGGACGCCGGACGAGATTCTCCTCAACGACGGCTCGGTTCCGGAGACCACTACGGCGATTCACAGTCGCCAGGTTGTCACTCATGAACAAGCACCAGGTAAGCCATTGCCGTGACCGAGTTGCGGCTTTAGGAATGACGGCCTGTTCTGTGCGGATGGCCCAGATTCGAGGAGGCGTCGGCCCATACCTGCGCTTCGCCCCAGGCGCGTTTGGCTACCATGTCCACGCGGAAGGGTCCGGCAGCCCTATTTGTGGGCAGAGCTTCGGCCAGTCCATCTCCAATTTGCGGGAAGGCCGTTCCGAGCTCCAATAGCCGTTCCGTCGTAGCCATTCCGGTTAGGTGTAACGAGTAACCTGTCCCGTCGATTCGGCCCTCCAGCACTGCTGGCTCTTTCCCGCCCAAGGCAAGTTGCAATGGGGCGAGAACAAATCCACCTGCCGGCGCCTGAGGCTGTGTCGCCTGGCGATGCCCGCGAACTGGAACGATGGCGGGGGCTGTCTGGACGGTGACATCGCCAACTACCAGCGATGCTGTCTTGCTGTTGGTCAGGCCGGCTCCTGTTACCACCATTTCACCGTCCCATCCTGCGCCGGGCCGATATGCCATGCTGCCGGTCATTACACCTGTTGCTGCCAGGTCCACTGGAATTCGGGAGCTTGCAACGTGCAACCAGTCGATCAGCGTACTTGCCGGAATTCCGGGGCTGCCTATCTGTACGGTGGCAGATCGTAGATTACGTATATCCGGGATTTCGGCGGTTAATGCAAGGGTCTTGGTACCGCTCGGCGGCCAGATGCATTGCACGTTCTCAAACGCATGAAACTCGTTGGTTGCTGTGGCCGCGCACTCCATATCGACTGTCAGCGGACGTGCGGGAACGAAGTCGGCGCGCCGGGCATCGTTGAGTCGCAGCCGCGTCTCGATCGCGCTGTTGCCGATTGTGCCGCGGACCTTCGCGGTCAGCACCAGATCGCCTCGCAGCCCGGCGTCTCTGCCTGTGAGGAAGCGGCTGGCTTCGCCCAAGGGGGAGCCTCGCCACTCGCCCTCGAGGTTGATGGGGACTTCTCTTAGCGACGCTGCATGCCCGAGCGTCCCCTCGACCCGGACTATGCCGGTGTCGGTTACGTTCGAGTCTGTGCGGCTTGGCCTGCCCTCCAGACGTAGCCTCCACTCCTGGGGGTTCGGCAGCCAGAGCGCGAACTCGGCTTCTGTGAGGGAAAGCGGCGTCTTCTCCAGTCCCTGCTTCAGATTCAGGCGGGCTCCGGTGGCTTCGATGTAGGGGAATCTCGGTGCGGCGCCCGCTTTTGCCTGCGCCGTCGGAGCCGCTTCAACCCGTGCTGCATGCGCCAAGATGCTCTCGAGGTTCCATTGCCCATTCGGTAGATGAACGAGGTTGACGCTGGGCTCGGTAAAGCTGATCGTTGAGAACTCGACACGCTTGCGCCAGAGAGAGCTGAGGCGGAGGGTGGCGCGCACGGAGTTGGCCCGGATGATCGGCTCGGAGCCAAAGGCGGGGTCCTCGCTTACCACGAAGTTTTCCAAGGTGAAGCCCGGTAATGGAAGAAGGCTCAGCTCAACGCGGTCCAGATGCACCGGACGCCCAAGACTACCGCCGATGCTGGTTGCAATCCGCCGTTGGAAGCGGTTCATGTTAACCAGCGGGGGAAGCAGCGCAACCATCAGGAGCACCAACACAGTGGCATACAGAAACAGGAAGCGCCCCGACAGCCAGCGCCTCCGCGGCTGCGTGCCTTTGCCCTGCGTCTGGGTTGTATCGATCTCCTGCATTGCTTCCTGTATCTCCGCACGAACAAGGTCTCGGCCGGACAAAATTCGCGCGCCGCTGACCCCTCTATCGAATTACGTGAAGCGTGCGGCTCCAGCGTGTCTGGTCGAAGATGTGGATGAGAATGTGGCCCATGAAGGCAATCCGCTCTCCGACGGTCTGCTTATTGATCTGGTCTGCGGGCGTCTCAAAGGACCAGTAGACGAACATCGGCCGCCCTACGATATTTTCGCGTGGAACGAAGCCCCAGTAGCGGCTGTCGAGGCTTTCCGTGCGATTGTCTCCCATTGCAAAGACTTTGCCCGGAGGTACGACGAGGTCGCCGTCCTGGATGTGGCTGGGTAGCTCGTACTGCCAGCTGGCTGTTACATCCATTCCCTCGGACGGGAAACTGGGAAAGTCGTCGCGGTAGGGGTTGTACTCGTGCTGCAGATTGCCGTCGGCTACGGGCTTGCCTGCATGGGGCTCGTCCTGCGCTACACCGTTCAGATATACGATTCCATTTCGCAGGTGGATGCGGTCGCCGGGTAGACCGATGGCGCGTTTTACGAGGAAAAGATCCGGCTCGCCTGGCTTGAGGAAGACGATGACGTCACCGTGGTGTACGTCGCGGTAAAAGGTGAACGGAGCCCATTTTGTTGGAGGAGCCAGCGCGATCCGGTCCACCAGGACGTGGTCGCCGATCAGCAGGGTCTTGACCATCGAGGCAGAGGGGATTTCGAAGTTCTGGAAGATAAAGGTCATTACGAACAGACCGATTGCCAGTACGCTACAGATCGATGCCAGCGACTCAAGCGGCGTCTCCGACCGCTCGACCTCTGTCGTATTCACATCCTTCGCTGCCGGCTCCATCGTATCCATTAAACCTGTCTCCACATCTACCTGTGCCAGTGTATCGGAAACGCTGCCTGATGCATCAGACGCTGCCCAGGCCTTTGCGTACTTTGGGCTTCTTTGGGATTTGGGGTTCGGCAGGCTGGCGGCGCTGACGCATGGCCTCGTACATGACGATGGCTCCGGCGACTGAGACGTTGAGGGAGGAGACCTGGCCGGCCATGGGGATGCCTAGGAGGTGGTCGCAGGTCTTTTTGACGAGGTCATGGAGGCCGGCTCCCTCGCGGCCGAGGACGAGGACGCAGTCGGTGCGGAAGTCGAAGTCCATGTAGTCGGGGGTGCCGCGCTCGTCGAGGCCGAGGACCCAGACGTTTTTCTGCTTGAGCTGTTCGAGGGAGCGGACGAGGTTGGTGACTCGGGCGACGCGGACGTGCTCGGAGGCTCCGGCGGAGGTCTTGGCTACAGTGCCGGTGATGGGGGCGGAGCGGCGCTCGGGGAGGATGACGCCGTCGACACCGGCTCCGTCGGCGGTGCGGAGTAGGGCGCCGAGGTTGTGGGGGTCTTCGACGCCGTCGAGGGCGAGGAAGAAGTTGTGCTGGCCGTCGGGTTTAGGGGCGAGGAGGTCTTCGATGGTGAGGAACTGCCGCTCGCGGACGACGGCAAGGACTCCCTGGTGGGCGTCGGTGCGGGCTAGGCGGGTGAGTTGGTCGCGGGGTTCGATGGAGACGCGGATTTTGGCGGCTCGGCAGAGTTCGATGAGGCGTTCGAGGCGGTCGTC
>DATDHL010000394.1:0-9943 GCA_036521575.1 Edaphobacter sp.
GTCGCCACCCGAGGCTTTGGCTGGGACATCAACTCCGCCTACTCCCGCCCACGCGGCGAAGTCTTCCCCATCGGCAGCTTCGGCCACACAGGCTTCACCGGAACCTCCCTTTGGATCGACCCGCAATCCGACACCTTCATCATCCTCCTCGCCAACGCGATCCATCCGCGCGGCAATCCACCCATCTCCGCCCTCCGCGGCGAAGTAGCCACCGCCGCCGCCAGAGCTTTGAACCTCAAAGCGGAGCACATCTCCAAACCGAATGGCACTTGCACGTGCACCCACTGCCCGGGATGTCCCGGATTGTCGGTTGAATCAGACGTAGCCCCTCAATCAAACCCTGAGAATCATCTGCTAGTTGCTTCTAACAACTCCACCCTCATTGGCATCGACGTCCTCACCACGACCCACTACACCGCTCTCGCCGAAGCCGCTCGCCGCCATGACAACCACCTCCGCATCGGCCTCCTCACCAACCAAACCGGTCTCGACAGCAAAGGCACCCGCACCATCGATCGCCTCGCCACCGACGCCCCCAAACAAGTCCCCGGCCTCCAGCTCACCACACTCTTCTCCCCCGAACACGGCATCTTTGGCAAGCAGGACACCGCCAGCGTCGCCTCCGATACCGACCCCACCACCCACCTCCCCGTCGTCAGCCTCTACGGCCCCAAAGACTCCGACAAGCGTCCCTCCCACGCCCAACTCAAAGACCTCGACGCCGTCCTCATCGACCTCCAGGATGCAGGCGTCCGCTTCTACACCTACGAAGCCGTCACCGGCTACTTCCTCGAGGCCGCAGCACAGGAGAAAGCCCTCGGCCACAACATCGAGATCATCGTCCTCGACCGCCCCAACCCCATCGGCGGCGTCCAGGTGCAAGGTCCAGTCTCCGATGCAGGCCACGACTCCTACACCAACTACATGCCGCTCCCCGTCCGCCACGGCCTAACCCTCGGCGAACTCGCCCGCTACATCGACGGCGAGCGTCGCCTCCCCACGCCCGGCTCGCCTAACGTGCAATCCCCGCTCAACGCCCAACTCACCGTCATTCCCCTCGAGCACTGGACGCGCGACCAATACTTCGACCAGACTGGCCTCCCCTGGACAAACCCCAGCCCCAATCTCCGCAGCCTCACCGCAGCCACCCTCTACCCCGGCGTCGCGCTCCTCGAGACCACCAACATCTCCGTAGGCCGCGGGACCGCCACCCCTTTCGAGCACTTCGGCGCCCCCTACATCGACGCACCCGCGCTCGCCGCCTATCTCACCAAGCGCAACATCCCCGGCGTCACCTTCACCCCAACCACCATCACCGTAGCCGACGACACCAACCACTACCCCTACCACGGCCAGACCATCCCCGGCATTCACCTCACCCTCACCGATCGCAACGCCCTCGACTCACCAGCCCTCGGCATCGAGTTGCTCTCAGCACTCCAGCACCTCTATCCAAAGCAGTTCAACCTCTCCCACGCCGACCGACTCGTCGTCAGCGTCAACACCATGCTCGCACTCCAGAACAACGACGACCCCCACAAGATCGTCTCCTCCTGGGCCACAGACCTCAACACCTTCAAAGCCCACCGCCAACCCTACCTCCTCTACTAAGAAAGCCTGAAAGCATAGACAGCAAAGATAGTTTTCTCTTCCCTACTGCCTCTTCCCTCTTACCTGTCCCTCAAAAGATGTATCTATTTCGCAACTCATCCAGTCACAAATTCATATCCTCTACACCTTCTTTACGTCAGAATAAGTAGATATATACGGAGAGGGACTCCCCAATGCCCCGGATTAACTTCCAGCAGCAACTCGTTGCCCTCAAGGACAAGCTCCTTGCCATGGCCGCTCTCTCGCAGCAGGCGCTCTCCCTCGCCCTCGAGGCCTATCTCACCGGCGACATGGGCCTCTGCGACCACGTTAAAGAGATTGAAGCCGCCATCAACACCGCCGAGCGCGACGTCGACGAAATGGCCTACGACCTCCTCGCCAAAGAGCAGCCCATGGCCATCGACCTCCGCTTCATCCTCTCCGTCATCAAGATCAATGGTGACCTCGAGCGCATCGGCGACCAGTCCACCAACATCGCCGAACGCGCCCGCGCCCAGAGAGACCTCCCCCAGATCTCCCTCCCCATCGACATTCCCGACATGGGCGAGAAGGTCGGCGTCATGATCCGCAGCGCCATCCAGTCGCTCCTCGAAGCCGACGCCCGGCTAGCCGAGCGCGTCCTCGCCATGGATGACGAGATCGACGAAATGAACCGCGCCGTCCAGGCTGAGCTGATCGAAGTCATGCAGCAGCACCCCATGGTCAGCACCCAGGCGCTCAACGCCATCATCGTCTCCCGCAACCTCGAGCGCACCGCCGACCACGCCACAAACATTGCCGAAGATGTCATCTTCTGGGTCCGCGGCTCCGACGTTCGCCACAAGTTCTCTCTCGCGCAGGCGGAGTAGCAGCTACCATCCCGGCAGCCATCGCAGCCGCGAACGTTTGCTCGGCTCCAGAATGACCAACTCCGGCGTGCCACGCAGGAGCCCCATCGCAGAAAATGTCTGCGAGGAATCTGTCACACCGTTATCCTCCACCACGCTGCAGCGTTTTTACAGGTCCAATTACTGCATTTTCGCAGTACCACTTTCCGCTTTCGAAAGACCGAAGGCTCTCGAAGAGACCGACGAACACTCAGTTCCTAAAGAATCGGTGTTACGGCATGCGCGTACTACCGCTGGTGTGTGTACCTATTTCGTCAAGGTATCTTCCTGCTGATAAAAGCTTTATCCTGCTACCCCACAGGTTCGCCTTGACGCTGCCGCTTGTCGCGATTAGTCTTAACCTATGGCGAACTACCGCACGACCGCTTGTCGCATGTGCATCTGTTGTTGCGACCTCGTGCGCCGTAGCCTTTGCCTCTGTTCGAGCCACACCCTCTAGCTCTCGAACATCTCACATGCAAAGTCACACAGCGCCCACTCACCCAGTGGGCCTTTCTTATTTCAGGCCAATCCAGCCAATCCAAAGGATCACCCAATGTCCACCCAACCCGCACCCGCCCCCAAAGAGACCAAAGCCCAGAAGTCCGAGCGCCTCAAGCTCGCCAAGAACCCCTGGGAAGCGTGGGACGAGGTGCGCGAGTTTGCCCGCGAGGGCCGCGACTCCGTCCTGCCCGAGTGGACCGGTCTCTACTTCAAGTGGTGGGGCGTCTACACCCAGGGCGACGGTCTCGGTGTCACTGGCGGAGCCAACGGCGAAGGCAAAGCCACCGAGTTCTTCATGATGCGCATCGGCCTGCCCAACGGCATCCTCACCAGCCAACAAACCCGCGTCATCGGCCAGCTAACGAAAAAGTACGCCCGCAATCTAGCCGACATCACCACCCGCCAGAACATCCAGCTCCACTGGCTCACCCTCTCCGGCCTCGTCGAAGTCGTCGACGCCCTCACCGCAGTAGGTCTCTCCCCCAAGGGAGCCTGCGGCGACGTAGTCCGCAACGTCACCGGCTGCCCCCTCGCTGGCCTCGACCACACTGAGATCATCGACTCCAGCCCCCTCGCCGTCGAAATCGCCCATCACCTCACGGCAAACCCAGAGTTCTACAACCTCCCCCGCAAGTTCAAAATCTCCGTCACCGGCTGCCCCGTCTGGTGTACCTACCCAGAGATCAACGACGTAGCCCTCACCGCCATCAAGCGCACCGTCGATGGGCTCGAAGAGATCGGCTACACCCTCCGCGTAGGCGGCGGCCTCTCCACCGAGCCGCACATCGCCGAGCGCATCCCAGCCTTCATCCCGCAGTCGAAGGCCCTCGAAGTCGTCACCGCCGTAGTCCGCATCTTCAAGGAGCAATCCGAGCTCCGCGAGAACCGCACCCGCGCCCGCATCAAGTACCTCTTCATGCGCCACGGCTGGACCGCCGAGTCCTTCCTCGTAGCTCTCGAAGAGAAGCTCGGCTACAAACTCGACCCCAATCCCGCAACCGCCGACATCGTCCCCGCCGACATCTATCGAGACCACGTAGGCATCACCTCACAGCGTCAGCCCGGCCTCTCCTCCGTTGGAGCCTCCGTCCTCAACGGCCGCCTCTCCGGCGATCAGCTCATCGCCCTCGCCGACCTCGCCGACAAGTACGGCAACGGCCAGCTCCGCGCCACCATCGGCCAGAACATCCTCATCGTCAACGTCCCCGACCGCGAGACCGCAGCCCTCGTCATCGAGCTCAACACCCTCAACCTTCAGGTCGACGTCTCGGCCTTCTGGCGCGGCGCTATCGCCTGCACCGGCACCGAGTTCTGCAAGCTAGCCATCGCCGAAACCAAGGGCTTCAACAAGTGGCTCGTCAACGAACTCGAAGACCGCCTCCCCGGCTTCGACCAGCAGATCCGCCTTCACGTCACGGGTTGCACCAACTCCTGCGGCCAGCACTGGATCGCCGACATCGGCCTCGAAGGCAAAAAAATCAAGAAAGACGGCCAGCTGGTCGACGCCTTCTTCTTCTGCGTAGGCGGGTCCGTAGGCAAATACGCCCGCCCTGCACGCCCCCTCGGCTACCGCGTCGCCGCCACCGAGGTCCCCGACGCCATTGAGCGCCTCCTCAACGGCTACCTCGCCGTCCGCACCGAAGGCGAAGACCTCCGCCACTACTTCGACCGCACCGACGACAACACCCTCCGCGCCCAACTAGCCGGAGTCATCATCGACCCCGTCGAACGCGACGCCCCACCCGTAGGCGCAGGCCACCTCGCTCCCGGCGAATAACCCGCGAATCAGTTATTCCGCAGCGCCACCATCGGATTGATGCGCGAAGCTCGCCGCGCTGGAATATATCCTGCCAGCGCGGCCACGCCCGCCAACACCACCACCATCGCCAGGAACGTAGCCGGATCCGTAGGCGCAGTCCCAAACAGTAGCGACGCAATCATATTCGCCACCACCATCGACGCCAGCACTCCAACAATAATCCCCATAGCTGCCAGCTGCAGTGTCTTCACAATCACTCCAGCCTGCACCCGTCCCGCCGACGCTCCAAGCGCCATCCGTATCCCAATCTCCTGCGTCCGTCGCGTCACCGAGTACGAGATCACTCCATAAATTCCCAGCGAAGCCAGGAACAGTCCAAGCCCCGCAAAGCTTCCGACCAACAGCACAAAAAATCTCCGTGGCGACACAGCACGATTCACAATTCCCTGAATCGGTCGAAACTCCACGGCAGCCTGATTCGGATTCATCTCACGCAGCGTCCGCATCACGCTTCCTGCAAGCTGCTCAGGCGGCACCTTCGACCGCACCACAAGCTCCGCTCCCGACGGTCCCCACTCGTCGCGCATCGTCGGCAGATACATCTGCTCGCCGGCCGTTCCCTCAACGTTGGTCTCATGCACATCCGCGACCACGCCGATCACCTTTACCTCCTTCTGGTTAATCATCACCGTCTTCCCTATGATGTCCTCTCCCGGCGCAACAAAGTTTGCCGCCTTCTCATTCAGGATGACCGTGCTCTCGCCCTTCATATCGTCCGCCCATCCAAAGTCACGACCACGCAACCGCATCCCCATCGCCTTCACATACCCCGGCGAAACGATATAGACAAACGCCCCCGGAACCTCGCTATCTTTGTAGGTCTTTCCCTTGGCCCGCGGTCCACCCCATCCGCGATTGCGCTCCAGCGGCAGATTATCTGAAACCCCAGCCATCTCAACCCCCGGAATCGCACTCACCCGCCGAATCATCTCCTGCAGAATCGCGTCCCGCTTCTCCGTCTTGCCACCATCGTCATAGTCAATCTTGATCGCCGCCGCCGTCGAAGGCTGGAAACCCAGATCAACATCCAAAACCCGCATGAAGCTTCGCAGCAACAAGCCCGCGCCAACCAGCAGCACACACGCCAGCGCCACCTCCGAGATCACCAACGCCGACCGCAATCTCTCATGGCTCCTCCCGTCACTCACACCCTGTCCAGAGTCCTTCAGCGCCTCCTGCAAATTGCTCCCCGACATCTTCAGCCCCGGCAGCAGACCAAACAGCACCGCAGCCCCCACGCTGATCCCAAGCGTCCACGCAAGTGCAGCACCATCCACCCTCACGCTGCTCAGAAGCGGCAACGCAAGCGATCCCTGGTGCGCCAGATAAGACGTAATCGCAAACGCGAGCCCAAGCCCAAGCACAGCGCCCATCCCCGCCAGCACCATGCTCTCCGTCAAAAGTTGCCGAACCAGCCTGCCTCGCCCCGCACCCAGCGCACTACGCAGTGCAAATTCCTTGTTCCGCGCCGCCGCCCGCGCCAGCAGCAGGTTCGATAGGTTCACACACACAATCAGCAAAATCATCCCGACCGCACACCACAGCACTATCAACGATCGCCGCAGCTTGCCGCTCACATACTGCTTCAGTTCATACGGCCTTGCCGTATAACCACCCACCGTGTCCGGAACCTTCTTGCTCCAGTAAAACTTGGGAAATAGCACCTTCGCCTCAGCCTGTGCCTGAGCCACGCTCACTCCTGGCTTCAGCCTTCCAATCAGCGCCAACGTATTTCCCCATGGTCGAACTTCGTCCATCACCACCGGCACAAGGATGTCCACCTTCGTTCCCGGCGAAAACACCGCGCCAAAATCAAACGTATCCGGCAGCACCCCAACCACCGTTACCGGCGAATTATCCAGCGTTATCGGCTTACCAATCATCCCGCGATCACCGCCGAACTGCCGCATCCAGAACGCATGCGACAACATCACCACCGCTGGCCCACCCTTGACCGACTCCTCCTTCCTAAACGACCGCCCCAACTCCGGCGTCACACCAAGCGTCGAGAAGAAGTTTTGCGCAACCGATATACCCGTTATCGGTTTAGGATCGCCATGCCCCGTCAACTTAAAATTATCGGGCGTAGAAAACGCAAAGTATGCCGTCACATCCTCATACGACTTGTTCATCGTCAGCAGATCGTCATAGGCATCAGCAGAATAAGTCGAGGCCGACAGCCCATTCGCATCGGCCGGTGCAATCCACACCAGCCTCTCCGGTTCGTGAAACGGCAGCGGTCGCAGCAGAATCGCATTCACAACGCTGAACACCGCAATGTTCGCTCCAATCCCGAGCGCGAGAATTAGCACTGCGATTATGGAAAACATCGGATCTCGCTTCAGCGTCCGCAGCGTATAGCGCAGGTCCTGCAACAGAACATCCAACCCCGGCAACCCACGGCTCGCGCGCTGCTCTTCCTTAGCCCGTTCAACACCGCCAAACCGAATCAGCGCCTGTCGTCGTGCTTCCTGCTCACTCATCCCCCGCCTCACATTCTCTTCAATGGCTATCTCGAAATGCGCCTGCATCTCCGCGTCCAGCTCTCTGTCGCGCTCTGGCTTATGAAGGAACGACCTCACCCGTCCAAAAATCTCTTGCAGGTTCATCACATCTCCTCCCCGGCCGACGCCGACAACACCCGTCCCATCACGCTCGTCAATCTGCGCCAGTAAGCTGCATCCTTGGCCAGCTGTCCGCGGCCATCCTTCGTAATCGAGTAGTACTTCGCCTTCCGGTTGTTGTCCGAGGTGCCCCACTCCGCCGCGATCCAATTCCTCTGCTGCAAACGCACCAACGACGCATAGATCGTCCCCTGGTTCAACAGCACCTCGTCCCCACTTACCTGCTCGATGCGCCGCGCAATCCCATATCCATGCAGCGCCCCCATGCTCGCAAGCGTCTGTAAAACCATCAGGTCCAGCGTTCCCTGTAAAAGATCAAGCTTTGTCTGCGTCATTCAATCCCCGTCCTGTGTTATGACCACATCAGTATCCCACGCTTCTGTGGCGATGCCACATAGAATGTGACGACCGTCGGATTAAATGATCGAGGGCCGGGGCAGACTCCCCGACCCTCCGGCAAAACTTATACGTTAGAAACTCGCGGTCACCTCTCGATTATCGAAACACTCCGAGACCCGCCTGAGCATATCAGTCGGATGCACCGGCTTCGTCAGTAACTCGAAATCGTGCCCCATGTCGTGGGCAGCGGCAAGCAGATCCACAGTCGACGCCTGACCGGAGAACAAAAGTACCTTGCAATCCGGAACTGCCTCTACCAGCATGATTGCCAGTTCAATTCCCGTCATCCCCGGCATCATCACGTCTGTGATCAAAAGCGCTGGCGGAGCAGCACGGGCGAGTTCCAGCGCCTTCATGCCATCGTAAGCAGTCAAAACATCGAAGCCGCTGTTCGAAAGAATCATGGACAACGTATCGGCGATGATGCGTTCATCATCCACCACCAGCACCACAGGGTAAGGATTCTTAGGGAGACACATCGAGTCATTCCAGGGTACTTCGGCGAGCGATACAACCTCAGAAGTCAACGGACGGATCATAGCTTGCTACCTCAATTCCGACCATATCAACCTTTCATAGATACGGGTTAACTCTTTTAAATGTTGGGTTTACAGGAAATCTTTAGGTCTGGTTGCGATCTTGTCTTGACTGTTGCGCATCACTACTTACAATAATCAGCGTACGGTTACGTCACGTTAGCGGCAGGATTACGTAAGGAGAAGATCATGGCCAGCCATGAAGATGTGCATGAGTATAGTCAAATGAAGTTTCAGTCGATCCTCCAGGTCGATGTGCCCAAAGGAAGAGACGGCAAGCATAAAGAGATCATTTCGCAGTTACTCAGTGATATCGCGCAATTGAGCGAAGCATCGGCTCTTAAAATTCCTCTGTCCGAGCTTCCGGACACAAAAGAAAACATTCGCTCTGCTCTCAGTAGAGCGGCGCGTCAAAAGAATCTGGACATTGCAACATCGAGTAACGAAGAATTTCTTTTTGTCTGGAACGTCGTCCCAAAAAACCACGTGAATGGAAATGGGGCAAAGCAGTAAAACCGCAAAGGAAACAATGGACGAGCCCGGCGAGTACCAGCTGAGAGTAGTAGCCTAGTCGCATGGATCTCTTCCCCATCTTTCTCAAGATTGCCGCGCGCCCATGCGTCGTCATCGGCGCCGGCAATCTGGCCGAATCAAAAATTGAGTCCCTTCAAGCCGCACACGCCAAAGTAACGGTCATCGCTCCTGTAGCGACCGAACGCATCACGAATCTCGCCGCCGCCGGAGAGATCGAATGGCATCAGCGTGAGTACTCCGAAGGCGATCTCACCGGAAACTTCCTCGTCGTGGCCGCCACTAATGTCCCCGCCGTCAATCGCGCTGTCTTTCACGAGGCCACTGCAAAAAACATCATCTGCAACGCCGTCGACGATCCACCCTTCTGCGACTTCTACTTTCCTTCCGTCGTCCGTCGCGGGGACCTTCAGATCGCCATCTCCACCGCAGGAGCCAGCCCAGCCCTCGCCCAGCGTCTCCGCAAAGAGATCAACGCGCAGCTTCCTCTCGACGCCGGGGACTGGCTCACCGACCTCGGCAATCTTCGCCGCGAGGTCGTAGCCGCAGAGCCCCTCAACGAAGATCGCAAGTGGCTCCTTCACCAACTCGCTCAGCGCGATGTCTGTGGCTACGATCAATGCCCTTCCCGCACCTTTGCCCGTGAACACGCCCTCACCAATCCACTGCCCGAGAAGAAATCGTGAACAAAGAAGCCCAACCGGGCACCGTCTACCTTGCAGGAGCAGGCCCCGGGGATCCGGGCCTACTCACCCTTAGCGCCGTCCAGCTCCTCCAAACCGCCGACGTCATCCTTCCCGACGACCTCGTCTCGGACGACATCCTTGCCTTGGCCAGTCCCACCGCCGAGATCATCCCCGTCGGCAAGCGTTGTGGCCAGCCCCGCATCACACAGGCCGAGATCCACGCTCTCATGCTCCAGCACGCCAGCGCCGAGCGTTCCGTCCTGCGCCTCAAATCCGGCGACCCCCTCATCTTCGGCCGTGCGGGCGAAGAGATCGCCTTCCTGCGCGACCACAGTATCCCTTTCGAAATCATCCCAGGTATCACTAC
>DATDHL010000395.1:0-16812 GCA_036521575.1 Edaphobacter sp.
AGTGGGACATTCGCGCAAAGCGCGAACCGCCTTACTAAAGACGGCTTCAGTTGCGCCCGGCAGGTGCGGCTCAACGCTTCTGGTAGGGATGGAAGATGTAGTCCTTCGCCTTCACGGCCACATGGCACTTGGTCCCGCAGTTCACCGGGCTGGAATCCGCCGTGAACTTGTCCATTGCGGCTTCGTAGTTGAACACCGCGTATCCCCATCCGCCGTCACTTTTTGAAAATCTCTTGCTGTCCTTTTCCATAACGAAAGCCTGTTTAAAGATATCCGGCACATCCACGACGAAAGGGGCCTCCGTGCTCTTCTTCGGCTTCCACTGGAGCTTCGCGATCTTGGAGCCATCCGGAAAAGGCTGGCCGTTGCCCGGAAAACCCTCCTTGAACGCCTGGATCATGATCGGATTGGCGACGATGACCTTGAGCACTTCGTCGGTTCGGGCAGAGGAGACCACCGCCCAGTCCTCATATCCCTTGAAGTCAGAGAACGCGATTCCATCCGGCGATTTCAGCGAATACTTTTCCTGCGAGTAAACAGCCACGCTGCCGAGGACGGCGAGCACTACCGTGGCTCTAGCAATCGTGAGCTTGCTTTTGCGATTCATGCCTGATTCCTTTTTAATGAGGGTTCGTTTTCAACTGCCGGATGCGGCACAGAATATCACACTGCCCATTCTTAATTTATCGACACGAGTTTCGGCACTCTCAACGAACCACAAAAGCTCGGGTGCCCCATCCTCCGCGCTTTTTGCGAAGGGTGGGAATGTAGCTGTTCGTGGCGTGTGGCCACACGTGGAATAGTACGATACCGCAGGGGCGCTCCATTCATGCGGTCTCGCCCCATGAGTGGGACATTCGCGCAAAGCGCGAACCGTTCTTGAACCGCCATCAAAAGGGACAACACCTCTCTCCTGAGCGTATCCTCCCACCCGAAAGCGGTTCTGATGATCGAGGATCGCTGAAGATCTCGCGAGGACGCGAGCGGCTCATCCCCGCAACTCAATCTGCGCTCACAAGAACATCAGGCCAAGGGCTCCGGCGCGAGCGTGAAGACAAACCAGCGAACAATAACCCCACCGAGAAAGAAGGCTGCATATGGCACTGACCTACACGTTAGTTCGTGAATGCCTCAATAATGTGTCCGACGTTGCTGGAATCTGGCAGATAGAGGCTGGCAATGTATTGGAGAAAGATAAACTCGTCGCCACGTATTCCAGCGTGAAACGAACAAGCTGCGGCACAACACTCGAAAATACCGCCATGTTGTGGATCACCATCTTCTTTCTAAAGGCGAAGCCTCCGGAAAACATGACCCTTCACGGCTCGCATGATTTCAACAGTGGCGGCGAAATCGGCAGCGTAAGTGCCGCTTCCTCAGCTTTCGCTGTGCACATAGGCAAGCAGTTCAAACGCGTCGTCAATACCCTGACGATTGCCTGAAATCGCATGGCGTCACCCTTCACTGCTACCGAAACTCGGTTGCACACCGGCTATCCACAGTCGACTCTCTTGACACCCCTGTTAAACTAAACTTAGTAAGAAAAGGAGAAAGTCCGGCCCAAGCCGGGCTTTTCTCATTGCAGACAAGTCAGACCGAAGTCCGGACTTAAAGTATCTGTTTTGAATACTTTGCATACTTAAGTACGGGGGAGGGAGGGGTCACAAAAACGTCCCCACCAACACCATGGGATAACCTGAATTCCCCATGCGTTCTCCCAAACACCTCCGCCTCAGCACAATTATTTTCCTCGTCGCAGCCCTCTACTCAGCCATCGCCCAAAGCGTTCCCGACATCAAGCCAAGCCCCGCCCAGACAGCCTGGCAAGACCTCGAAGTCGGCGTCATCATCCACTTCGGCACCAACACCTTCCTCAACCGCGAGTGGGGCGACGGCACCGCCAACCCCTCCACCTTCAACCCCACTCACGTCGACACCGACCAATGGATGCAAGCCGCCAAATCCGGCGGAGCAAAGTACGCCGTCCTGGTCGCCAAGCATCACGACGGCTTCGCCCTCTGGCCCAGCCAGCAGACCGACTACAGCGTCAAGAACAGTCCATGGCTCGACGGCAAAGGCGACCTCGTCCGCCTCGCCTCCGACTCCGCCCACAAAGCAGGCCTGGGATTCGGCATCTACCTCTCCCCCTGGGACCGCCACGACCCCCGCTACCCCGACCCCGCCGCCTACGACAAGTACTACCTCTCCCAACTCGACGAACTCGCCACCCACTACGGCCTCCTCACCGAGTTCTGGCTCGACGGAGCAGGCAGCACGGGTCGCACCTACGACTTCGACAAAATCATCCAGGAGCTCCGCACCTACCAGCCCAACACCCTCGTCTTCGCCGACGTCGCCCTCTACAAAAACGCCGACATCCGCTGGGTCGGCACCGAATCCGGCACCGTCCCCTACGAGAACTGGAACGTCATCGACCGAGCAGGCTATCTACGCTGGCGACCAGTCGAAGCCGACACTCCCCTCCGCAAGGCCCACTGGTTCTGGCACCCCAACGACGAAACCTCTCTCCACTCCGTAGACGAACTCCTCGCAATCTACACCGAGACCGTAGGCCGAGGAGCCCAGCTCATGCTAGGCATCGCACCCGACAACACCGGCCGCATCCCCGACGCCGACGCCAAGCGCCTGCAGGAGTTCGGCACAGCCCTCCATCGCCTCTACGCCCACAACCTGGCAGCCGAATCCGGCACCGTAGCCGGAGACGCATCGGCAGCCATCGACAACGACCCATCCACCTTCTGGTCCGCGCCACCCCACCACGCCACCCTCGAAGTCCGCTTCACCAAACCCATCACCTTCGACCGAGCCGTCACCATGGAGTGGCTCAACGAAGGCCAGCACATCCAGGAATACGCCATCGAAGCATGGCAAAACGGAGTCTGGAAGCCTCTCATCCGCGCCCAGGCCATCGGCCACAAAAAGATCGACCTCTTCCCACCAGTCACAGCCCAGCGCGTTCGCCTGAATCTCATCTCAACCACAGGATCAGCCGCAATCCGAGAGTTCCAGCTCTACGATGGAGGCGCGTCCACAAAGTAAGCCAGAGGACATCCCCAATGACCCAATCCTCGGACACTATGAACCAGAAGACCACCATCGCACCCATGCTCTCCGTCCGAAACGGACCAAAGGCAGTCGACTTCTACAAAGCCGCATTCGGTGCTACCGAGTTATTCCGCCTGGACGCCGATAACGGAACCGTAGTCGCTCAACTATCCGTGGATGGAGCCGCCTTCTGGCTGGCAGACGAGTCTCCCGAACACCAGAACTTCAGCCCCGAAACCCTCAAAGGCGGCACCGTCCGCATGATCCTCACCGTCGACGACCCTGACGCCGCCTTCAACCGAGCCGTCGCTGCAGGCGCCACCATCGTCTGGAACATGACCAACGAATACGGCTGGCGCATAGGCCGAATCGTAGACCCCTTCGGCCACCACTGGGAGATAGGCAAGCCAGATCGCCCATAACCAAAATCGCACTAAACTGATACCGGAACATCAAGAAAAGCCATGAACACCGAAACCAAAATTACCGAGCAAGAGATCAGCACTCTCGTAGACAAGTTCTACGCCAAAGTCCGCCTCGACCCCGACATCGGTCCCATCTTCACCGCCATCGTCGGCGACTGGCCCCATCACCTCGCCACCCTCAAAGACTTCTGGTCCACGGTCCTCCTCACTACCGGTCGATACAAGGGTGACCCCATGATGACCCATCTCCAACTCCCCCTCGATCCCGACCACTTCGAGCGCTGGCTCACCCTCTTCGCCGAGACCGCAACTGAAGTCCTGCACCCAGATCACGCCGCCACCGTCATCGCCAAATCACAACGCATAGCCCATAACTTCAAAGCAGGAATCGCCCTCCAGCAATCGAAAACCGTCGCACAGCGCACCCTTTGATGCACTTCGCAACCATCAAAGGCACCGACAAAACTATATATTTCGAATCGTTACAAATCCGTTACAACCAGCATCACACCTCCAGCAGCGAATTTTCGCCGCAACGGAGAAAGTCAAATGCTTATCCTTTTGATCGTCCTGATTCTGGTGTTCGGCTTCGGTGGTTACCGCATGGGTCCAGGTCTCGGATACTACGGCGGAGGCGGCCTCAGCCTCATCCTCACCATCGTCCTCATCCTGCTCCTTCTCAAAATCATCTAGCTGCGCTCGACGCCATGCCCATTCTTCGCGCCGGTGAAGAATGGGCTCGTGGCATATGGCCAATCGCGCCACCGCCCACCGGCATCCATCAGTCACTTGCATTTCCAGAAACCAACCACTACATTTGGCTCCGGTAAACGATTCCACCCGGAGAACCATCCAGACCATGCCCCTCACTCGCCGTCAGGCGCTCAAGCTTCTCTCCGCCGCGACACCCGCCCTCGCCCTCCGCCGTTCTTTAGCACTGCCAATCGACCTTCCCATCACTCCCGGCCCTTACCAGGGCACCCGCGAATCCCTCACCGCCTACCGCATCCCCAACTGGTTCGCCGACGCCAAGTTCGGCATCTGGTCCCACTGGGGACCCCAATCCTCCATCGAAGACGGCGACTGGTACGCCCGCCTCATGTACATCCAGGGCAGTCCGCAGTACGACTACCACGTCAAGACCTACGGACACCCATCCAAAGTCGGCTACAAAGACCTTATCCCCCAATTCAAAGCCGCCCGCTGGGACCCCGACCACCTCATGGATCTCTACACCAAAGCCGGCGCCAAATACTTCTTCTCCATGGGCGTCCACCACGACAACTTCGACTTGTGGAACTCCAAATACCAGCCTCGCTGGAACGCCGCAGCCACCGGCCCAAAGAAGGACATTGTAGGCATCTGGAAGACTGCCGCCCGCAAGCGCGGCCTACGGTTCGGCGTCAGCGAGCACCTCTCCAACTCCTTCGACTGGTTCGCTCCTGCCCACACCTCCGACGCCACCGGTCCTCTCGCCGGCGTCCCCTACGACGGCACCCTACCCGCCTACGCCGATCTCTACCACGACTACACCGGCATGCCCGCTGACTTCATCAAAACCGCCAAAGACATGGGCCGCGTAGCTCCCGACCGCTGGAAGCGCCAGTACTTCAACCGCATCAAGGATCTCATCGATCAGCACCAGCCCGACATCCTCTACACCGACGGCGGCATTCCCTTCGACGAATACGGCCTCTCCCTCGTCGCCCATCTCTATAACGTCAGCGCCGCAAGACACGGCGGCAAGGTCGAGGCGATCTACGAGAGCAAAACAGCGAGCGACTGCATCACCGGAACCTGCGCCCTCGATCGCGAGCGCGGTGTTCTCGACGCCATCTCCGAGAAGCCCTGGCAGACCGACACCTGCATCGGCGGGTGGCACTACAAGCGCGGCGTCAAGTACAAGTCCCCCAAAAAAGTCATCGACCTTCTAGTCGACATCGTCAGCAAAAACGGCAACCTGCTCCTCAACTTCCCCCTCCCCAACTCCGGCGAACTCGACGCCGACGAGCTAGTCACCCTCAACGGCATCACTGCATGGATGGCCGTCAACAGCGAAGGCATCTACGCCACCCGCCCCTGGAAGATCTACGGCGAAGGCCCCTCCACGAAGGTCGTCATCGCAAAAAACGGAAAAGAATTCGACCCCAACGAAGGCAAAAAACCAGACCTCACCGCCGAGGACATCCGCTACACCACCAAAGGCCCCATCCTCTACGCCTTCCTGCAGGGCTGGCCCTCAAGCACGGCAACCATCCCCGCCCTCGGCACCACCAGCCCGCAGAATCCTCCAAAGATCACCAGCGCCCATCTCCTCGGCTACAGCGAACCCCTGCGCTTCGCTCAAGAACCCACCGGCCTCAAAGTAACCTTCCCCGCCAACCCCATACCAACCGGAGCCATCGGCGTCACTCTCAAACTCACGACAACCTGATCACATCACCGAGCATCCTTCACCATCTTCACAACCTCAATCGTGTCGCCCTGCCCCACAGGCACCGCGACACGATCCACCTCCACATACCCCTTCAACGAATAAAGCGCCACGCCCGTCAAAGTGCTCCCCATCTCGAACTGTTTAAACCCAGCCGCAGCAGCAGCCTCTTCCGCAGCCTCCAGAATCAAGCTCCCCAACCCCATCCTCGCAAATCGAGGATGCACAAAGATCGCCCGCACCTTCGCCGCATCCGCCACCGGATCCAGCAACTCCGGCACAATCTTCTCCACCTGATTGTCCCCACCATAAAGAGTCTTCCGCTTGCTCCACCCACCACACCCAGCCATCTCCCCGTCTTCAGTCAACGCAACAAAATAAGTCCCATCAGCAATCAACTGACTATCAATCGTGAACACCGTCCTCAACGAAGCCTCAATCTGCGCCGCCGAATAATCCCCCGCCTGCAAGCCCCGCACTGAAGCCTCAATCACCTCACGAATCGCCGCCGCATCCTCAACCGTAGCCACCCGCAGGCGAAAGCTTCCCATCCCCGCAGTATAAGACCCGCCCTCACGTCTTTAAATCCGTGCCATCCGCGCCAATCCGCGGTCGCACTTCTTCCTTGTCCCAAAATCCCAAGCAGGACTAAACTCCTCCCATGCGCCGCACAACCCTCCGACTCCTCACCGCCATCTTCCTGATCCTCCCTCTCGCCGCCAACGCCCAGGACTGGGCCCGCACCCGCCTCGACGCCTCACCCCGCCACCGCGAGTACGTCCCCATCAAGCACGGCGACCGCACCGTCCAGACCTTCGTCGTCTACCCCGAAGTCAAAGGCAAAGTCCCCGTCGTCATCCTCATCCACGAGATCTTCGGCCTCTCCGACTGGGCCAAATCCATGGCCGACGACCTCGCCGCCGCCGGCTTCATCGTCGTCGCCCCCGACCTCCTCTCCGGCGCCGGCCCCAACGGCGGCAACTCCGACTCCTTCACCAGCATGGACACCACCACCAAAGCCGTTTCCGGCCTCAACCCCGACCAGGTCACCGCCGATCTCGACGCCGTAGCTGACTTCGCCAAAAAGATCCCCGCCGGCAACGGCAAAATCGCCCCGGTAGGCTTCTGCTGGGGAGGAGGCAAATCCTTCGCCTTCGCCACCCATCGCCGCGACCTCTCCGCCGCCTTCGTCTTCTACGGCCCCGGCCCCGCTGACGTCACCACCATCACCGCCCCCGTCTTCGGCTTCTATGCCGGCAACGACTCCCGCATCGGAGCCACGCTCCCCGACACCATCGCAGCCATGAAGGCCGCCGGCAAGCGCTTCGAACCCGTCACCTACGACGGAGCAGGCCACGGCTTCATGCGCGCCGGCGTAGACCCCGCCAACACCGTTCCAGGCAACAAGACTGCCCGTGAAGAGGGCTTCAAGCGTCTCGTCTCCCTCCTCAAAGACCTGAAGACCGCGAGCATCCCCGCCACCAGCAACAAAACCCTCGCAAAGAAGTCCTCAACCCCCAAATCCACCACCTCCTGCCACGACACAAGCAAGACCGCAGCGATGTAAGACTGTCTCGACTAATTCGCAACGCAGCGGAGGCCGACGTTTCGATGTCGCATGTCTTCCACCGGTGTCTCGCGATTCGGCATGCGAATATCGCGAGAGATGTTGTAGAAAGAACCGCCCTTCATAATCTTTCGGTGGGGATCAACATTCGATTGGTCCTCCACCCACTCCCACATATTCCCTAACATGTCGTACAGACCATATGCATTCGGCCGCTTTCCACCCACGTCGTGCGTCGAATCGCCACTGTTCGGGTCATACCATGCAATCGAATCTACTGGCCCATATCGTGGCGCATCGATATCTCCCGCAGCGGCAAACTCCCACTCCGATTCCGTCGGCAAACGCATCCCTATCCTGCTGCAATACGTACGCGCGGACTGCCAATCCACCTGTTCGACCGGATGAAGCAGACCCGGATATCTGCTCGGATTTACGCCCATCACACGTTCAAAAGCAGCTTGCGTCACCTCGGTCTTTCCCATCCAGAATCCGCGGTCAATCACAATCAACTTCCGGTGTCGCTCTCTCCCCATACATTCCCCGTCGTCAGACGTGCAACCCGTGTAGTAAGAACCACCCGCCACCCACACATACATAAGCCCGTCCCGCGGATTTGTCTTTTCCATATGGTTCGACGACCTGCACGCCACCAGAAGCGCAGGTCCAAGCAAACCAACGAACAGCCAACAAATCTGCCACCGCCCCGTGCGTGAATCTTACCTGTCCAGTACCGCGTGCCTGCGTCCCGATGTTTGAGTGCATGACTTACGTAGCGCGCCCAACGAAGTGAAAAATTATAATTAACCCGTGCCCACCCACCAAACCTCTCTCCAGGACGAGCTGGACCGCATCACCCAGAACACCCGTGCCCTCGTCCAGCCCGAGCGCCTCGCCATCTCCGAGCAGATGATCGCCAACCTCTTCGCCACCGGCATCGAGGACCGCATCCTCCCCATCGGTGCCCAGGCCCCCGCCTTCACCCTCGAAGACGCCCGCACCAAAAAGCCCGTCAACTCCGCCGACCTCCTCGCCCTCGGCCCGCTGGTCATCAACTTCTTCCGCGGCCGCTGGTGCCCCTACTGCGTCACCGAACTCGAAACCTGGCGCGAGCTCCACCCCCAACTCCGCGAGCGCGGCGCACTCCTCGTCGCCATCTCCCCCCAGACCACCCGCCAGAACGACTTCGCCCTCCAGCAGCACGCCCTCAACTTCCCTCTCCTCGCCGACCCCGGCTGCACCGTAGCCGACCAATTCGGCCTCGCCTACACCGTGCCCCCCGACTACCGCCGCTACTACCAATCCATCCTCATCAACATCCCCTTCAACAACGCCGGCCTTAACTATCAAACCGCCACCGAAGCCAGCTGGCGCCTTCCCCTACCCGCCACCGTAATGATCGCCCAGGATGGCACCATTCTCTTCAGCGAGGCCCACGCCGACTTCCGCGTCCGCCCCGAACCCGCCGAAGTCCTCGCCGCCCTCCCCCGCTAGCTGCCTGACAGTTTGCTGTTGCTTTCTCATCACTGAACCAGCAAAACTGACGGGGTGCCCCATCTTCGCCGCGGCTTCATCGCGGCTAAGGTGGGAAAGTATCCCCTCACCCAGCCAGCTCTTGCCGTTGCGGTTGCTGCTGCCGTTGCCCTTCTGGTTGTCATCCCCGAAGCGGACCTGCGTTTTCGTTACTTCCCAAAAAACTTTGTCAAGCCCCACCCCACACTAACCATCTCATAATCAACTACATACAGCTGCGCATTAATTTCCATCCAACCGCTATACTTAAATTAGAAGTTCAAGCCAGAAGCCCTCGCATTCCAGCGGGGGCTTCGCTTTTAATGCAAACGAAGGTCCAGACCTAAAGTCCCTGTTTCTAAGACTTTGCATAAAAAGTACCCGGGGTGGGTAACAAAAGATTGAGCGTGAAGGAGATTCCTTCACGCCCATGACCTGAATGATATTGTTCAAACTGACCTCACGATGAACCTTCTCCGTGAAGCCAGTCTTGAATTTAAGCCTTCATCTTGCGGAACAAAGCTCCCGCTGAACCGATCAAACCCGTTCCTAGCAGTAGCAGGGTGCTCGGCTCAGGCACGGGACTCGCACCAAGAGCCGTAGTAATTGTGCCCGTAAAGTCCAAACCCATGTCGACGCCGCCAATCTGCTTCACGTCGAAATCAAGAACATGGGATCCGGGTGTAAGCAAAGCAATACCACCAGGGTTAGTAATTTGGTTGATCGTGAACACCGTCTTGCAGTTAGGCTGGTTGATTTGGCAGGTGCCGTTGACGCCGGGTGCAAAAGAAGCTAGCAAATTTGCCGTGTTCCCGTCCAGATAGACCTCGACGGTGTCATCTGCGAGCAGGTTGAGTGTGAACGCCGATACAGGGCCATCTACATTAAACGTCGTCGCGAAGATGTAATCACCATTAGGTGCGAAACCGCCTCCAGGCTGCGATCCCCCGGGCGTCGTAGGTCCGGTTTGACCGTAGGAAATCCAGCTCGAAGTGGAGGTTAATGTGTTATTCCACACCGTTCCGGGCGAGATATTCGAGGTTGCGGTAGTGAGACTGGCGCCGGGTACCGGGGTAGATAGTCCAACATTGAATTGCATCGCCGTGTTGCTATTTCCCATGTTCGATTGTCCGGTCCCATAACTTCCGATGTTGATTGTGTCAGCGGACGCGAAAGCGGTTGTCAGTACTAATCCCGCTCCCAGGGCAAAGAGTTTAGAGAGTTTCGTCATACGATGGATTCTCCTGAAGCCGCATAGTGGTCTTTCTAGAAACGGGGCCCCACAACGTGCCCGCACATGAAGAGAGTGCGAACTCTGAACTCTATAGCCGGAGCCGCAACTTTGTTTCACGCGATCGCGACCATACGCTGGATCTCACGGAGAACCTTCGTACATCCGTGAGATCCAAGCCTTAAAACTAGGCCCGCATCCTGCGAAAAAGAGCACCCGCAGAACCGATCAAGCCAGTTCCCAGCAGTAGCAAACTGCTCGGCTCTGGGACAGGGCTCGTGGTAATCGTGCCCGTAAAGTCCAACCCCATATCGAAGCTGCCGATCTGTTTCACGTCGAAGTCCAGCGTATGGCTACCGGGTGTTAGTAAAGCAAGTCCCCCCGGGTTAGTGATCTGGTTGAGAGATAACACCGTCTGGCAGTTAGGCTGGTTGATTTGGCACGTGCCGTTGAGGCCAGGTGCAAAAGTAGCCAGCAAATTCGCTGTGTTTCCGTCCAGATAGACCTCGACTGTATCGTCTGCGAGAAGATTTAAGGTAAACGCCGTAACTGGACCATCCACGTTGAACGTAGTCGAGAAGATATAGTCGCCATTAGGCGCGTATATTCCTCCAGGCTGTGAAGCCAGTGGTGTGGTAGGTCCGGTTTGCCCATAGGAAATCCAGCTCGAAGTGGAGGTCAACGTATTGTTCCACACCGATCCGGGAGAGATATTCGAGGTTGCAGAAGTAAGGCCAGCACCAGGGACTGGAGTAGATAGTCCAACATTGAACACCATAGCTGAGTTGCTGTTACCCATATTGGGTTGTCCGGTTCCATAACTTCCAGTATTTATGGTGTCAGCGGACGCGAAAGCGGTCGTGAGTACCAGCCCCGCTCCCAATGCGCATAATTTCGAGTAAACCTTCATTTAGATCCTCCTCCGAAGAGCAGTGTTCCTAAACAGAGGGCCCCATACACTCCCCGGCACCCATTGCCCCCGGGATCTGCATGCTAAAGCTTACATACACATGGAATAAGCACATCAGCAGCCAAACTGGCAACTATAGAGGTCAATTACTTAGGTAAGCCCCCTACCAATAATGTGCAAAATTTTGCCTATACATAGCGAAATTCATGCCTAGTACCACTTAGCTGCCTTCATCCTCCACCTAACTTGAACAAAAAGTCAAAGACGACACGGCAATAGAAAGCCCCGGCAATCTCCGGGGCCTTCTCGTTTTCACACGTCAGAATTGCCTACCCAATAAATAGCCTTGGATCTAGACTGAGCCAAACGCTATATCGATCAGCGTCTTCTCCTCAATCTCATGCGCCTTTGCTGAACCCGTCGCCGGAGTAGCGCTCGCACTCCGCTTCACGCTCAGCACAGCGCGATCCCCAGCCATCCTTCGAAGCTCCGGCATCACGTAGAACAGCGCGCCCATATTGGCCGGCTCCTCCTGAACCCAGACGATCTCCTTAGCCCCCGGATGCTGATCCAGCGCCGCCTGCATCTCCTCCTCAGGCCACGGATACATCTGCTCCAAAAAGATAATCCCGACGCTCATGTCCTTGCGCTTCGCCCGCTCCACACGCAGGTTGTGCCCGATCTTGCCGCTGCACACCAGCAACCGCCGCGGTTTCTGCACCTCATTATCTGGTAGCACATTCAGGAACCGCTCCCGAGCAAACTCCGCCAGCGAACTTGAAGCATCCGGATGCCGCAGCATACTCTTCGGCGTAAACACCACCAGAGGCTTCCGCCAAGGCCGCAGCACCTGACGCCGCAGCAGATGGAAGTATTGCGCCGCCGTCGAAGGCTGACAGATCTGAATATTATCGTTCGCCGCCAGTTGCAGATACCGCTCAATACGTGCGCTGGAGTGCTCCGGCCCCTGCCCCTCATACCCATGAGGCAGCAGCATCACCACACCCGACAGCAGCCCCCACTTCATCTCTCCCGCCGCAATGAACTGGTCGATGATGATCTGCGCTCCATTGGCAAAGTCGCCAAACTGAGCCTCCCAAAGCACAAGCGCCTCAGGAAAGTCGCGCGCAAACCCATACTCAAACCCCAGCACCGCCGCCTCCGACAGCAGCGAGTTATGCACCTCAAACCGCCCCTGCTTCTCGCTCACATGAGCCAGCGGCTTATACCGAACCTCGGTCTCCGTATCCACCATCACTGCATGCCGCTGATTGAACGTCCCGCGCTGCGAGTCCTGTCCGGTCAACCGCACCGGCACACCCGCCTCCAGCAGCGAAGCAAACGCCACCAGCTCCGCCATCCCATAGTCGAACGGCCGAGTCCCCGCGCCCATCTCCTCGCGCTGCTCAAACAGCTTCTTCACCTTCGGGTGAATATGAAAGCCCTCTGGATAAGCCGTAACCCGCTTCACCAACTCGTCGACACGCTCAGCCGAAAGCCCCGTCGAGACCTCATACTCCGGCCGCATCTCACAACCCTTATACGGGTCCCAGTAATCCGGCAGCTCCGCCAGGTTCGGTATCTCGTCCGCCTGAGTCGCATGCTTCTGATCATCCAGAAACTCCTGCTGAACCGCCTGCACCTCGTTCGCCGGATTCACACCAATCCGCTCGGCATACAGCTGATACAGCGGCGCACGGTCCTTGATGATCGCGTAGCGTCGCGGCTGCGTCACCGTCGGATCATCCACCTCGCTATGCCCATGCTTCCTGAAGCCGACCAGATCCACCACAACATCCGACCGGAACTTGTGCCGATACTCCGCCGCAATCGCCGCCACCCGCACCACGGCATCCGGATCCTCCGCATTCACATGGAAGATCGGAACCGGCAGCCGCTTCGCAATATCGGTCGAGAACCGCGACGAATTCGACTCCTCCGGCAACGCCGTAAACCCAAGAAGGTTATTGACGATCACATGCACCGTGCCGCCCACGTTGTACCCGTGCAGCGTAGCCATGTTCAGCGTCTCTGCCAGAATTCCCTGCCCCGCAAACGCCGCATCGCCGTGGATGATCATCGGCAGCACATTCTCTTTGCCCGCCTTGCCGATGCGCTCTTGCCTCGCCCGCGTCCGTCCCAGCACCACCGGATCGACCGCTTCTAGATGGCTCGGATTCGAAGCCAGATGCATTCCGATCACATGCCCATCCGGCGACAAATAATCACCCGTCGCGCCGATGTGGTACTTAACATCTCCTCCACCCATCGTGCTGCGAGGATCAACATCTTCAAACTTCGTAAAGATCTCCGAAGCCGGCCGCCCAATCGTATTCGTCATCACATTAAGCCGCCCACGATGACTCATTGCAATCATCGCCCGCGTCACGCCGCACCCAGCGCTCGCCTCCAGCACGCGATCGAGAAACGGAATCAGCGCCGTCAATCCCTCAAGCGAAAACCGCTTCGTCCCCAGGTACCGCGACTGGATCACCTGCTCAAAAATATCCGCACGAATCAGCTGCGTCAGAACATGCGCCTGGTCAGTCTTCGGAGCCTTCCGCTCCATCTTCTCCTGAATCCACTGCCGCGGCTCAGCACCCGGAATATGCATGAACTCGGCAGCAATCGTGCCGCAATAATAGCCACGAGCCTCAGCGGCAAACTCGCCCTCAGGCGCTGGCGTCGGAAACGGTTCCGGCGGCAGATATTGTCCCAGCGGATCCAGCGAAGCCTGCAGGAATCCCCACCGGCGAAAGATATCGAATACAACTTCCCGATCCTGCTGCTCTACCGCTGGCGCCGGTGTGGACAGCGTCCCTGCCTTCGTACCCATTGCTTCCTCGCTTCGATGTCTATTCGCGAAATTCCATCTTTTTCGCGTACCTCTTTATGCTAGCCCTTTCGGAGCCGCCTCGCACGTCCCACCCAAAAACTTGTCCCCACAGCGATCACCAAAAAGATGTAGTTAAAACGTTTTTTGCTTTGAAGGGGCGCGACTTTAGTCGCGCGATAAGGCGGTCTCCTTGTTTGTGGCTTTAGCCGCTGAGGGAATCTGTCCGCGCCAATCCCACTAAAGCGTCGCACTCTGCAGCCAGGGCTGAAACTCCTCTTCCCCAAACCCATGCACCTCACTCCGCGTGGGCTTGCCCGAGGCAACCGCCAGCATCTCCTCAAAGATGAGCGCCCCAACCTCCTGCACACTCTGTTCGCCGTCGATAATCGTCCCGCAATTGATATCCATATCGTCCGACATCCGCTTATAAAGCGCCGTATTCGAAGCCAGCTTCAGCGAAGGCGTAGGCTTGCAGCCGAATACCGAACCACGCCCCGTCGTAAAGCAGATCATGTTCGCGCCTCCCGCCACTTGCCCCGTCGCCGACACCGGATCGAACCCCGGCGAATCCATAAACACAAGCCCCTTCGTCACCACAGGCTCGGCATACAGATAAACCTCGTTCAGGTTCGTCGTTCCCCCCTTCGACACCGCACCCAACGACTTCTCCAAAATCGTCGTCAACCCACCCGTCTTATTTCCCGGCTGCGGATTGTTATCAATCGAGCCCTTATGCCGAGCCGTGTACTCCTCCCACCAATGAATCCGCTCAATCAGTTTCTCCGCCACCTCAGGCCGCGAAGACCGCCGCGTCAACAGATGCTCAGCCCCATAGATCTCCGGCGTCTCCGACAGAATCGCCGTCCCGCCATTGCGCACAAGCATATCCACAGCAGCACCCAGAGCAGGGTTCGCACTAATCCCCGAGTAAGCGTCCGACCCGCCGCACTGCAACCCCACCACCAGAGCCGACGCCGGCACCCGCGTACGAGTCACCTGATTGGCCTGCTCCAGCAGCTCATACACCGTTGCAATGCCCTTCTGCACCGAAGCCGTCGTCCCACCCTCCTCCTGAATCGTGGCGGACCGCAGAGCACCCGAAACCCCCGTCAGCGCCACCAGCGAGTCGATCTGATTGGTCTCGCACCCAAGCCCCAGCAGAAGCACTCCCGCAAAGTTCGGATGCATCGCATATCCAGCAAACACCCGCCGCAAAAGATCCGCCGGCTCACCATGTTCAGCCATCCCGCAACCAGTCCCATGCGTGATCGCCACCACTCCATCCACGTTCGGATAAGCCCTCAACACCTCCGGCGTAAAGTGAGCCGTAATCCGGCGAGCAACCGAAGCCGAACAGTTCACAGTGGTAAGAACACCCACATAGTTCCGCGTGCCCACCCGTCCACCCGGCCGCACAATGCCAAGAAAACTGGCCGTCTCATCCGGCCTCAAAAATCGGGTCGTCTGTGCCTCCGCACCAATCGAATAGTCCCTTTCAAAATCTCCGGTAACCAGATTGTGCGTGTGAACGTGATCTCCCGCAGCAATCGGTTGCGTGGCAAAACCAATGATCTGACTGGACTTGCGGACAGGCTGCCCTGTGCCTATCGCCCGTAACGCCACCTTGTGACCGGCAGGAACATCGGAAAGCGTCGTAACCCTAAAGTCTTCAAGGAATTGCGCTGCGGGAACCGGTTGCAGAGCGACTGCAACATCATCGGCATCCCCGAGCTTAAGCATATGCGCCATCAAACGTCCTATCTTCTCAAAACACAGCCAGGGAGTAGTTTATTCCACGGCAATTGGTACGACCACACTCTACTCTTAAAAACACTTTTGCGAAAATAAACTTCTCCACCTGCCGCCTCAATGCCCTCCCGACGGAGACCCCTTATCACCCTTTGCTCTTGCCGTTGCCGTTGTCCTGGCCGTTGCCCTTCTTGTTGTCATCCCGTAGGGATCTGTCGTTGCTTTGCTTGTTGCAGTCGCCCTTGTTTTTTGCTCGTCATTCGTTGAGCCGAAGGCGAAGAATCCCTGTATTTCGTCAATGCCGCCACAGATACCAAAACCCTGTCAAGCCCAAAAACCAAGCAAACAACAGAAAACAAACAAGATATCCTCGGCCGATTAATTACTGCCAACCTGCTAAGCTGGATATAGAGATGAAATAGAAAGCCTCGGCTAGGAGCCGGGGCTTTTGCTTTTGACCGCAATACATTTAGAAGGGATTACCCTACTGCAAACCACTTAAAATCAATACTTTACATCCACAACATCCATCGAAACCCTTGAATCAAGAGACTTTCGCAAACAGGTCCGCCCATAACTCTTTTTTATTGAAGACTTTGCACGAAAAGTATGGGAAGGGGGGTACTCCAGTTCCTGATCTGATCACAGCAACTACCGGTTGAAGGCACCGGGCTATAGTAAGAAATGGTGATGCCCCTCAGATCGCTCAAACTGGCAGGAGTCTTGTTGATAGCGTCGCTTGGGACACCTACGCGAGCCCAGACCGCACCACCTCCACAGAACGCCCCCACGCCCTCGGAGACCGACCGTCCCCTCCCGGACATCCCAACCCTCATGCACGAGGTCGAGACGCACCAGAGAGCCTCTGAGACCATCCAGAAGGACTACCTCTACCACGAGGTCGCCACCGAGCAGGAGAACGACGGCCACGGTGGCCTCAAAAAGAACGAAACCACCGAATACGACGTCTTCTGGCTCAACGGAGTGCAGGTCCACAAACTGATCCGCAAAAACGGCAAGGACCTCTCCACAGACGAGCAAAAGAAAGAAGACGAACGCCTCGACAAAGAGGTCGCGAAAGC
>DATDHL010000396.1:0-2696 GCA_036521575.1 Edaphobacter sp.
TAGGCCCTATTCCCTGCCCTATGCAGCCAGACACAAAAAAACTTCTCACCACCGGCCTGTGGATCTTCGGCACAGGAGTCACCGCCGCTCTGCTCGCCTTCACCGTCTTCGGCGGGATAGGCCGCCAGGGCCCGCACACCAACTCCGGCTGGCTGGCGCTCGTCCTCGCGCTGGGATGCCTCCCCACCGGCTTCCTCACGCTCGTCCTCGCCGCCATGAAGCTCTTCGCCGACCGCCGCCGCTAACCCTCTGCTATTCTTTGCGTTACCGGAGAACCGCGTGCGCCCACTGACCATCCTATCCTCCCTATTCGTCTGTTCCATCGCCTTCGCACAAACACCGACTTCACAAAATCCGCAGCCTCAGCTTTCTCCGCAAGCCGCCTACGAACAAGCCACTCGTCCGCTCGAGATCACCCGCCGGTCTATTGAGAATTGGTCGGAGTCCGAGACCGCGGCGCTCTCTGTTGCCGTCCAACAGGCCAAAGAGCAGTGCGCCGCACGCACACCAGATCAGTACACCGGTGAAGACCTCATCGCCTATGCCCGCCTCTGCTCGCTTGGCAAGCAATGGCCCACTGTTCAAAAGGCCGCCACCCTCTATCTCAACGTTACCCACCAAACAGGTCCCGAGGCCAAGCCCGCCTCCGCATTCCCTGGTCTCCCGCAAGCTTACGCCTACATGATCGAGTCCAGCCTGCGCCTCAACGATTCCACGGCAGCACTCGTCACAGCTCGCGAGATGCTCAGCACCGTACCCTACTCCGACCTCACCTCACACGCGACTAACGAGACCGCCCGCTATATCCAGCTCACTCAAACGTCCGATGCGCTCTCACTCCTAGCACAGCGTCATGCGGTCCTTCTCCCGCTCCTCCGCACTCCCGCGACTCCGAATCCAGCCGATCCGCAGCCGCCACTTCCTCTCCACACCATCTACGCCGATGCCATCGCTCTCGCCGCCTTGCAACAGTTCGCCAACCAACCTAAGGCCGCCGAAGCCACCATCGCAGGGCTCGAAACCGCACTTCCATCCACGCTCACACCCGACGACTCAATTCCCATCGCCGAGTCTCGCCGCCAGTACGCCCTTCTCGGCACTCCAGCCGCGAGCATCACTCCCTTCGCCTATCTTCTCCATGCATCTTCCACCCCGTATCGCCAGATCAATTTCCATGGAGCAGCGGTCCTTTTGTTTCCCGATTGGTGTGCGCAGTGCATCCGCATGGGGTCGCAGTTCATGCCAGCCTTCTTCCGGATGGGCCAATCCGATGCCCGCTTCTACGCCCTTCTCGCACAGGCGACTCCGCCTCCAACTCCCCCACAAGCACCCGAAAAGCCCAAGCCCGCTTCTTCCAAAGCAGCCCACTTCGTCGCCTCGTCCACCGTGCCGTCCGCCCCCACCGACTCATCTCAGACCCAACCTAAGACTCCAGCCGATCTCCTCCTCGACACCCCGACCTTCGTCGTCTCTAACGACATTCTTACGCAATTCGCGGTAACTGATTTCCCCTTCCTGATCGTCACCGACCACGACGGAATCATTCGTTTCCTTCAGCCAGCCCCGGAAAACGTCCTCGTCCCAGGCGGCCTTGCCGACCAGGTGATCAAACGCGTCCTCGAGCAATGGGCCGGTGCCCTCCGCCAAATAGGCCCACATCCCCACAGGCCTCTATCTGCTATCCTCAACCTTCATAATCTGCAACGAACCGGAGCATCACCATGGCAAAAGGCGTCAATAAAGTTCTTCTCCTGGGCAACGTAGGCAAAGACCCCGAAATCCGTTCCACCGCCGGTGGCACCATCGTCGCCAGCTTCTCGCTCGCCACCGCCGACCGCGCAAAAGACCAACAGGGCAACTGGCAGGACAAGACCGAGTGGCACAATCTCGTGGCCTTCAGCCGCACCGCCGAGATCGTCCGTGACTACGTCAAGAAGGGCACCCAGCTCTTCATCGAAGGCAAGATCCAGACGCGCTCCTGGGACGATAAGGAGTCCGGCCAGAAGAAGTACAAGACCGAGATCCTCGTCAACGAACTCACCCTCCTCGGCGGCGCGCCCGGCGGACGTAGCGAAGGCGGCAGCGGCGGCTACTCCAAGTCCAGCACGGCCAGCTTCGACCAGCGTACCCCGGCGAGTCAGCCCGACTACGCCGACCAGGGAATCACCGACGACGACATCCCCTTCTAAGCATCAGCGTTTGTACATCTGAGACGCCCGCCTCCAGAATCATCACACGAGGCGGGCGTTTTTCTTTCAAGCGCCTCGCTGCCTTACACTAAACGCATGCTCGACGAATCCGCCTTCCGCCGCCACTCCGACGACGCTCTCGAATCCCTGAAGCAGTCCCTCATCGCCGCCGAAGACGACGCCGACGGTGCCTTCGAGTTCGAGGACAACAATGGCGTGATGAACATTATCTTCGGGGACGGCTCCAGCAAGTTCGTCGTCACGCCCAACACGCCCATCCGCCAGATCTGGGTCTCCGCGCTCGCCACCAGCTATAAGCTCGACTGGTCTGAAGATGCCAGCGCCTTCGCGCTTCCCAAGACCGGAGAAGACCTCAAGACCCTCATTCAGCGCCTCCTCCGCGAGCACCTCAACGATCTCACCATTACTTTGCCGTAGTCACCCAGCCCTACAACGTTCGTTGGAGCATGCAACCACTTGAAACTCGACGGCTTGCTGGTAGACTAC
>DATDHL010000397.1:0-11108 GCA_036521575.1 Edaphobacter sp.
CATTATGAGCCCCTCCGTTATCACCCCCGAAGAAGTCAAGCCAGCCCAGACAACCGCAACGCGCCCTGCCGCCATTCCGGTTGTCGTCGAAGTCACCCAAAAGATCAAGCAGGACCTGCGCATGGGCCGTGAGTACCAGCAAGGTCGCATCAACTGGATCACGACCATTGCCATGGGCCTATTCCACGTCGGCGCCATCGCTGCCCTCTTCTTCTTCTCCTGGACGAACCTGGCCGCGTTCGTCATCATGTACTTCTTCGCGATCAACATCGGTATCGGCGTGGCGTACCACCGCCTGCTTACCCATCGTGGCTACAAGACTCCCAAGTGGATTGAGTACTTCGTTACGATGTGCGGTTGCCTCGCCCTCGAGGGCGGTCCGATCTTCTGGGTAGCCACCCACCGCGTTCACCATCAGAACTCTGACCACGAAGGCGACCCCCACACCCCGCACGACGGCACCTGGTGGGCCCACGCAGGCTGGATCCTCTCTGGCCGCGCCATGCACTCTGAGACCGCCCTCCTCGGCCGTTACGCGCCCGACCTCACCCGCGACCCCGTCCACGTCTGGCTCAGCAAGTACCACTACATTCCGCTGGTCGCCACCGGCGTCCTCCAGATCATCATCGGAGCGGCCCTCGCTGGCCCCGGCCACTACGTCGTCGGCGCTCTCGGCATGGTTCTCTGGGGAACCTTCCTTCGCGTCACCATCGGCCTCCACGCCACCTGGCTCGTCAACTCCGCCACCCACCTCTGGGGCAAGCGCCGCTTCGAGACCAAGGACGACTCCCGCAACAACTGGTGGGTCGCAATCCTCACCGGCGGCGAAGGCTGGCACAACAACCACCACGCCCATCCCGTCAGTGCTCGCCACGGCCTCGCCTGGTACGAATTCGACATCAACTACTACTGCATCTGGCTCCTCTCCAAGCTCGGTCTCGCCGAAAAGGTCCAGATCGCCAAGTTCGATCCCGAGAACCCCAAACCCGCCGGCGCATAACCCGCAAAGCACCACAAACTCCAAAGGCGCAGACTTCACCGTCTGCGCCTTTCCCATTTAACTAACTCCCCAAACGCACCCGCATTTAACCTTCGCCGTTGCTTTTACTCGTTACTCACTACTCGTCACTCATAGATTTTTTACCCTGGTTCTTAACTAAGCCCGACACCTGATACCTGACACCTGACACCTGATACCCAATAGACGGACAACTTCCAAGGGGATACAAACAGAAAATCGACTCCATAAAATCTCCACCACGCTCGACAAGTCTCAAATCCCACCGCTATCCTCATCCTCCAAACAGAAACATTGGGCCGTGAAGTTCGATTCTTTATTTCACCAGAAACGAGATCAATCCGAGAGAGGCAAAATGAAACCCATATCGCACCTTCTCCTGCTCCTCGCAGCCCTCAGTTTCTACGGCCAGAGCCAGGCCCAAACCATCACCTGCTCTTCCAACGACGGCCGTCGCAACGTCTGCAGCGCCAACACCCGCGGTGGAGTCCGTCTCTCTCGCCAGATCAGCGGCTCCGCCTGCATTCAGGGCCAAACCTGGGGATGGGACAACAGTGGCGTATGGGTCGACCGTGGCTGTCGCGCCGAATTCATCCTCGGCAGTGGTGGCGGCAACTGGGGCGGCAATAATCAAGGGGGCCAGACCATCACCTGCTCCTCCAACAATGGTCGCCGCAACTTCTGCAACGTCGACACCCGAGGAGGAGTCCGTCTCTCCCGTCAGATCAGCGGCACTCCATGCGTCCAGAACCAGACCTGGGGATGGAACAACAACAGCATCTGGGTGGACGGCGGCTGTCGAGCCGAGTTCATCGTAGGCGGTGGCAACAACAACTGGGGCCCGGGACGCCCCGGCCAGGGAGGCAATAATCAGTTCCAGACCATCACCTGCTCCTCCAACGATGGCCGCCGCAACTTCTGCAACGTCAACACCCGAGGTGGAGTCCGCCTCTCCCGCCAGATCAGCGGCTCCCCATGCGTCCAGAACCAGACCTGGGGATTCAACAACAACAGCATCTGGGTCGACCGCGGCTGTCGAGCCGAGTTCACCGTAGGCCGCTAACACTCGCAGCCAAACGAGGCGCGGAGACAACCTCTGCGCCTCTATTTTTAACCTCCCGCTATACTTCCCCCAGAGCCCATGAACATCACCCGACGCCGCGGAGCCATCGCAACCTTCATCACCCTCGGCGTCCTCCTCGTCGGCCTCGCCGTCACCCAAAGCGCCTGGATCATCCTCAACGAGCGCACCGTCGCCTTCGCCATCCTCGGCATCATCCTCTTCTCGCTCCTTGTCGCCGGAGTCGTCCTCAACACCGTCTTCCTCGTCCGTGAGATCCACCGCAACGAGCGCCAGGACTCCTTCCTCAACGCCGTCACCCACGAGCTCAAGACCCCCATCGCCAGCATCCGCCTCTATCTCGAAACCCTCCAGCGCCGCCCCGTCGATGAGGCCCAGCGCCAGCAGTTCTACGCCAACATGCTCGCCGACTCCGACCGCCTCCTCGCCACCGTCGAGCAGGTCCTCAAAGCCGGCCAACTCGGCCAGAAACATCGCCAGCAGAACCGCACCCTCCTCGACCTCGCCGCCCTCGTCACCGACTGCATCGACATCACCCTCCAGCGCCACCACCTCACGCCCGACAGCATCGTCCTCGAGCCCATCCCCGGCGCCGTCCGCCTCCAGGTCCACGGCATCGCCGAAGACCTCCGCACCGCCGTCCTCAACCTCCTCGACAACGCCGTCAAATACTCCCCCAACGGAGTCCACGTCCGCTGCACCCTCGCCATTACCCACTACACCTGGGCCACCCTCCGTATCACCGACACCGGCCTAGGCCTCCCACCCAACCAGAACAAGCGCATCTTCAACCGCTTCTACCGCGTCCCCGGACGCTACACGGTCAAGATCAAAGGCACCGGCCTCGGCCTCTTCCTAGTCCGTAACATCGCCCGCCAACACGGAGGCGACGCCACCGCCACCAGCCCCGGCATCAATCAGGGAACCACCATCACCCTCACCCTCCCGCTGGCCAACCCCACCGCAACCCCATCTGCCTCTATCGGAACTGTCGTTGCCCAATGAAAAACTTTAGTTCTACTACTCAAACCCGGAACATCATCGCCGCATCAATCGGCGCACTCATCGGCCTCACAGCACTCGCGTGGACGCTGCCAAACGAAGCAATCGTCGCCTTACTTGCAATCACAGGCCTCATCACCCTTCTCAGCCGTATCAAACCGCGGGGAGCAACAACCACAGTGTTGTGTGGACTGCTCGGCCTCGCCTGCGCCCGCCTCACCATCTCTCTGATCCAATAGCGTATCTATGGCTGAAGCAACCACCAACGCCCCCCTCATCGTTCTCGTCGAAGACGAAGAGCACCTCGCCCAGGGCCTTCTCTTCAACCTGCAAGCCGAGGGCTACCGCACCCACCACGAATCCGACGGCGACTCCGCCCTAGCCTGGCTCCTCGAGACCAAAGAGCCCATCGCAGCCATCGTCCTCGACTGCATGCTCCCCGGCCAGGACGGCTTCACCATCGCCCGCGCCCTCCGCGAAGCCCACCACTACACTCCAATCCTGATGCTCACCGCCCGCTCCCGCCCCGAAGAAGTCCTCGAAGGCCTCGAAGCGGGCGCCGACGACTACCTCCCCAAGCCCTTCGACCTCAACATCCTCCTCGTCCGCATCAAGTCCCTTCTCCGCCGCACCGCCTGGCAGCGCTCACAACCCCCCGAACCCAGCGAACCCGAGCAGCCTCAGCCCTCCGCCGAATACGCCTTCAACCACCGCACCATCCGCTTCGACGCCCTCGAGCTCATCGCCCCCAACCGCATCACCCAGCTCACCATCATGGAGGCAGACCTCCTCCGCTACCTCACCGACCACGAGGGCCAGATCGTCTCCCGGAAAGACATTCTCGAGCAAGTCTGGCGCGTCCACGAAGACACCGACACCCGCGCCATCGACAACTTCATCGTCCGCCTCCGCCGCTACATCGAAGACGACCCCTCCACCCCCCAGCACCTCGTCACCGTCCGCGGCATAGGCTACCGCTTCATCGCCAACCCCTGACCACACTGAAACTTCCTCCTTTTGTTTGTCATTCCGCAGCGGAGCGAAGGAATCTGCTTTTGGTCCTGCTTAAGGGCACGGCATCAGCCGTGCCGCAAATGGCCGGTTTCAATGGGGCTTTAGCCCCTGAGGGAATCTTCCACCGCCAAAATCCCACCATTCGTCACAAAATCCGAATCCCCTATTGTTATCCCATACGTACCTGTGTCATATTCCTATGGCAGACCAATAGGAGACTCCGTGGGCGACAAAACCGACGTCTGGCAAGGCACTCTCGCACTGATGGTCCTTAAAACCCTTGAATCCATGGGTCCGCTCCACGGCTACGGCATCGCCCGTCGCATCGAGCAGACCAGCGGAGACCTCCTCTCCCTCAACTACGGAACCCTCTACCCCGCCCTGCTCAAGCTCGAGCAGGAGGGTGCCATCTCCTCCGAATGGGGCCTGTCCGAAAACAACCGCAAGGCCAAGTTCTACAAGCTCACCCGAGCAGGCCGCAGGCAACTCCACCAGGAGGCCCGCAACTGGGAGCAGACCACCACTATCCTCGCCCGCTTTCTCTCTCCCTCGGAGGACGCATCATGAACCGTCTCCGCGCATGGCTTCACCGACTCGCAGGCATCGTCCCCACCCAGCGGCAGGAGCAGGAGTTCTCTGCCGAACTCGACAGCCACCTCCAGCTCCACATCGACGATAATCTCCGCGCCGGCATGACCCCAAAGCAGGCACGCCGCGAAGCAATCCTTAAACTCGGCGGCACCGAACCAACCAAGCAGGCCCACCGCGAAGGACGCACCATCCCTTTCCTCCAGACCATGCTCCAGGACATCCGCTACGCCCTACGCCAGCTCCGCCGCAGCCCCGGCTTCACCGCCACCGCTATCCTCATGCTCGCCCTCGGCATCGGAGCCAGCATCGCCATCTTCGCCTTCGTCGACGCCGCCCTCATCAAACCCCTCCCCTACGCTGACCCAACCCGCCTCGCCGATGTCGCCGAGCATGGCGTCGCCTTCCCCCGCTCCAACCTCTCCTACCAGGACTTCGTCGACTGGAAGCGCCTCAACAAAGTCTTCACCTCGCTCGACGCATATGCTGGCGGAGGCTATCTGCTCAACACGCCCTCCGGCGTCGAGCCTGTCACCGCCGCGCGCGTCACCGACGGCTTCTTCCGAACCCTGGGCATTCGCCCCATGCTCGGTCGCGACTTCTACTCCGGCGAAGACCAGCCCAACGCGCCCCCAACCGTCATGCTCACCTACGGCGCCTGGCAGCATCGCTTTGGCGGCCGCAAAGACATCGTTGGCCAGACCATAACCCTCAGCGGAACTCCCACCACCGTCATCGGCATCCTCCCCGAAGACTTTCAATTCGCTCCACGAGGCAACGCCGAGCTCTGGACCACTGTCCACGAGCTTACTTCCTGCGAAAAGCGCCGCAGCTGCCACAATCTCTTCGCCGTTGGCCGCCTGAAAGATGGTGTCTCCTTCCAGACCGCACAAACCGAGATGGCCGCCATCGCCAAACAGCTTGAAATCCAGTTCCCAGGCTCCAATCGTGACCAGGGCGCCCACATCGGCTCCCTCGCAGAACTCATTGTCGGTAAAATTCGGCCGATCCTCCTCGTCCTCCTCTCCGGAGCCTGCCTCCTGCTCATCATCGCCTGCGTCAACGTCGCCAGTCTTCTGCTCGTTCGCTCCGAAAGTCGTCGCCGCGAGTTCGCTGTTCGCGGAGCGCTCGGCGCCTCTCCCTCGCGTCTTATTCGCCAGTTCATCACCGAAGGCTTCGTTCTTGTCGCCGCAGGCACCTTCGCTGGTCTCCTCGCCGGAGTCTTCGCCATGCGCCTCCTGCTCGGTCTCGTCTCCAAAGACATGCTCTCCAGCATGCCCTACCTCGTCCATCTCGGTCTCAACTCGCACGTCCTGCTCTTCGCCGCCGCCATCGCTCTCCTCGCTGCGGTCATCTTCTCTCTCACACCGATCCTGCGTCTTCCCACCACCGCCATGCGCGAAGCCCTCAACGAAGGCGATCGCGGATCAGCTGGAACATTCTGGCGTCGTCTCGGAGCCAACCTCGTCGTCCTTGAGCTCACCATCGCTGTCGTGCTCCTCGTCGGTGCCGGTCTGCTCGGCAAAAGTTTCTATCGCCTGCTCCACGTAGACCTCGCCTTCGAACCCGACAATCTCGCCACCCTCTACGTCTCGCTCCCCACCACCACCTACAACAAGGACGAGCTCGTCGTCACCGGTGCCCACAAGATCATCGATCGCGTCTCTACGCTCCCCGGCGTCACCTCCGTTGCTATCACCAGCGTGCTTCCCACCAACGGCAACGGGAACACCGACTGGATCCGAATCATAGGCCATCCTTTTCATGGCGAACACAACGAGGTCAATGAACGCGAGGTCAGCTCCGGCTTCTTCAAAACAATCCAAGCTCGACTGATTCGTGGACGCTTCCTCACGGACCGGGACGATGCCACCCGGCCCCGTGTCACCGTCATCAACAAAGCATTTGCCGACAAGTTTTTCTCCGGAGAAGATCCCATCGGCAAGAAATACGGCAACGGCGACCTCGCGCCCGACTCCATCAAGGAGATCGTCGGTATCGTCGACAACATCCGTGAAAGCTCCCTCGACGAAGAGATCTGGCCCGCTGAATACAAGGCCCACAATCAGGACGCCGACTCTTTCTTCGCTCTTATCGTCCGAACCGCCGGCGATGAAAAATCCATCCTTCCTGCCGTTGCCGCTGCCGTCCATCAGGTTGATCCCGGCATCGGTACCACCGACGAACAGACCATGCAGCAGCGCATCAGCGGCTCACCGACCGCATACCTTCATCGCTCCGCCGCCTGGCTCGTAGGAAGCTTCGCCGTCCTGGCTCTCCTCCTCGGAGTCATCGGCCTCTACGGTGTCATCGCCTACTCTGTCAGCCAGCGCACCCGCGAGATCGGCGTACGCATGGCCCTTGGCGCACAGCGCGGAACCGTCTACCAGCTCATCCTCCGCGAAGCCGGTCTCCTCACCGCCATCGGCATTGCTGCCGGAATCCTTTGCGCGCTCGGAGCCTCCACTCTACTCCGCGGTCTCCTCTTCCAGATACAGAGCTGGGACATCTCCACACTCGTCCTCGTCGCCATCGTCCTCGGAGCGGCCGCCCTCATCGCCAGCTTCATCCCAGCCCGCCGAGCAGCCTCCATCAACCCCGTAGAAGCCCTGCGAGCCGAATAACCCTCCCCAAATCAGCTCCGCGCCACACTTAGCGTGCCCTCACGCGATAAACTCAACTAAGGGCACGAACTACCCAGCATGCGCATCTTCACCCGTTACATCCTCCGCGAAGTCATCTCCCACGGTCTCCTCGGCGGAGCACTCTTCACCTTCGTCCTCTTCATGCGCGACCTCGGCAAGATCCTTGAGCTTGTCGTCCGCGACTCCGCATCCGCCACCGACGTAGCCCGCATCTTCGCCTACACCCTGCCCAACGTCCTCATCGTGACTATCCCGATGGCCGTGCTCGTAGGCATCCTCCTCGGCCTTTCCCGTCTCGCATCCGACAGCGAAATCACCGCCATGCGAGCCTCCGGCATGGGAGCACTCGACTTCGTCGGCATCGTCGGCATCGTCTCTGCCTCAGCACTAGCCCTCGGCCTCTTCAACTCCCTCTATCTTGCGCCCCGCTCAACCGCCGCGCTCCTCTCTCTCGAGGACTCCCTCAAATCCTCCCAGGCCTCCTTCGAAGTCGAGCCCCGCGTCTTCTACGAGGACTTCAAAAACTACGTCCTCTACATTCAGGACGTCCGCCCCGCCGCCGGAGCCTCTCTCTGGCACCACGTCTTCCTCGCCGACCTCACCCAACCCGCCACGCCCCACATCACCACCGCCGATCAGGCCGTCGTAGTCAGCGGCTCCGACGCAACCGGCGACGCCCAGACCATCCGTCTTCATCTCATCGACGGTGGCCAGCACCAGACCTCACCCTCCGACCCCAACCAATACAACATCTCCACCTTCTCCACCACCGACCTCCCCATCGAGACCGGCGCCCAGGAAGACGCTCATCTCGGCCACGCCAACACCCCTATCCTCGCCCTTCCCCTCTCCGAACTCTGGCGTCTCGGCCGAGCCCCCGGCAACGACATCCCCGGCCATCCCAACCGCAGCTACCGCATCGAGTTCAACAAGCGCTTCTCCTATCCCTTCGCCTGCTTGGTCCTCATGCTCGTCGGCGTCCCTCTCGGCCTCTCCTCCAAGCGCGGAGGCAAATCCACCGGCTTCGTCCTCACCATCCTGCTCGTTTTCGTCTACTACTTCCTCTCATCTGTAGGCGTCGCCCTCGCCCGCAACGGCAAGCTCTCGCCCTTCATCGGAGTATGGGGAGCGAACCTCATCTTCGCCGCCGCCGGAGCCCTCCTCCTCTACCAAATGTCCCGTGGAGGCATCGCTCTCAGTCTCGTCTCCTCCATCGGCGTCTGGATCAACAAGCTCCTCGCCCGATTCAGCCGCAACAAGAACCGCGAGACCCAAACCAAGTTCGACATCGCCACCATCCTCCGCCGATTCCGCAGCACCACCCGCATGCAGTTCCCGCTCCTGCTCGACGACTACGTCATGCGCGAGTACGCCACGAATTTCGGCCTCGTCCTCTTCTCCTTCTCCATCCTCTTCATCATCTTTACCTTCTTCGAGCTCATCGGCGACATCATCCGCAACCGCACTCCCCTCGTCACCGTAGGCGACTACCTCATCAACCTCATCCCCTTCATCGTCTACCAGGTCACGCCCCTCTGCGCCCTCGTCGCCGTCCTCATCACCTTCGGCTCTCTCAGCAAAACCTCCGAGATCACTGCCATGAAGGCCACGGGCACCAGCCTCTATCGCATCATCACTCCGGTCCTCATCACCACCCTGCTCATCTCCATCGGCCTCTTCGCCTTCGACGAGTTCTACCTTCCCGCCGCAAATCGCCGTCAGGAAGCCCTCCGCTCCGTCATCAAAGACAAGCCCGCCCGCACCTTCCTCCGCCCCGACCGCAACTGGATCTCCGGCCAGACCAACAACGCCGGCGACCCCGCGCGCATCTTCTACTACCAGTACTTCGACGCCGGCAGAGACGCCTTCGCTAACCTCACCGTCTTCGAGTTCGAACCCAACACCTTCATCCTCCGCCGCCGCATCTTCTCCGCCTCTACCCACTGGGACGAGCAAACCGACCGCTGGATCTTCGAAAACGGCTGGGAGCGCACGTTCGCCGGCGACACCATCGCCTCCTACAAGCCCTTCACCCTCGCCACCTTCCCCGAGATCCACGAGCAGCCCGCCTACTTCAAAAAAGAGGACCGCCCCTCCCAGGAGATGTCCTACAACGAGCTCTCCACCTACATCGCCGACCTCAAGCAATCCGGCTTCGACACCAAGCGCCTCTCCGTCCAGCTCAACAAGAAGCTCGCCTACCCACTCATCACTCTCGTTATGGCCATCCTCGCCATCCCTTTCTCGCTCTCCATGGGCAAACGAGGATCGCTCGCAGGAATAGCCATCGCGATAGGCCTCGCTATCGCCTATCAAGTCGTCGCCGGCCTCTTCGAAGCCATGGGCAACGTCAACACCCTCCCCGCCATGCTCGCCGCCTGGACCCCGGATCTCCTCTTTGGTCTGGCCGGCACCTACCTGCTACTCCGCAGCCCCAGCTAGCACCAAAATCCTGTCAAGCCCGTAAACAACAAATCCCCGCGCCAATCGCGGAGATTCGCGTTGCCGATTCACTCCACCCAATCCGCTATACTAGTAATAGAGAGTAAAAAGAAGCCCGGCACCCACCGGGCTTTCTTGTTTTACCGAAGGTCCATACTAAGTCCGGACCTATGTCATGTATTTCGAATACTTTAGGACCTAAAGTCAGGGGGAGGGGTTACCCCAATCGCAGCCGCAAAAGCCAATCGAGAATCCGGCGAACCTACTTCACCAGCTCAAGCTGCCCAAAGCGCTCCGGGGTATGAAACGTACCCGTCATAGGAGCCTTCCACGCGATCGATTGCTGCCGCTCCGGAGGCCCCTGGCTGCGAAACAGATTCGCCCGAAAGACATTCCCCGCGACCGGCGCCCGCTCATCGATAGCCGCAAACGGAATCCGCATCACGCCATACCAGACCTTGGCCTTCTGATCGATCCGCGCCGCAACCTGAAACCCCGAGTTCCATATCCACCCAACCTCATGGTGCGGCAGCGCCAGATTGATATCAAGGTCGATCCACTCCCCCTGCGGCGAAACCTCAAACTCCTTATACCGCCGGATATCCTGAAAATTCGACCCAATAAAAAGTTCCGCAACATCCCAGTTCCAAAGCTCATTGGTCTCCTTCACCGTATCGGGCGAAGGCTTCAGATGCAGCTCCTCATAAGGACAGATAAACAGCAGATAGAGATTCTCGTTGGTCCACCGCGAACGCACCTCAGTCCGATGGCTGGGAACAACCTTCCCATGACCATCCACCCCAGCGAAGACCGGCGAAGCCCCACGCCAGAACGCCGCTCCCGGATCAGTATCCAGGGCAACATCCCGAGCAGCATAGACACTCTTGAACGATCCCATATCCTGACCCAACGCGGCCCCACTCATAACCAGCAAACAACCAGCCACCAACCAATTCATAAAATCAAGCCCTCAAGCACTAAACCGAAATCCGCAGTTCCCGCGCCGCATTCCCGTTGTAAACCTTCCGCAGAATCGACTCCGGCAGATTGATCCCATAGATCCGCCAACGACCCTGTGGCGGCACCTTAGCCGGCGCATAGTCAAAGTACTCATCATCCGTCTCCAGAAACCGGTAGTAGATCTCGTAGAGCTTATCGTTGAACACCTGCTGCGGATACTCATCCCCATGAGGCGAAGCATCCGTCCCAAACAAAATCCGATCCTGATACTTCTCAAAGAAAGCCCGCGACGTCCGTGGCTGACGTCCCAGCTCACCAACGCGAGCAGCAATATCAACATTCATGTTCTCGAAGCGAT
>DATDHL010000398.1:0-3341 GCA_036521575.1 Edaphobacter sp.
GATGCGGCTTGCTTCGCGTGTAATCTCCTGCGCACACCAGCGTCTCAAACTTGTCCAACACATTCAGCGAGCGCAACGAAGCCGTCACGCAACTCCGCGTCCCACCCGACACCACCGCAAACGGAACCTGCCCATGGCTCAACTCAATATGCTCCAGCACCTCAGGAATCCCCTTCAGCAGTGAAAGATTCCCAAAGAAGAACTCCTCTTTGCGCTTGCGAATCTCATCCACCGGCATGCTCAACCCATCTCGCGCGTTCAGCATCGCGATAATCTCCGTTACCGGCATGCCGCCCAGCGAGTAGAAGTGCTCCTCGGCAAACTCACAGTTCCAATCCGCCAGCACATGCTTCCATCCCAGGTAGTGCAGCGGCATCGAATCCGCAATCGTCCCGTCGCAATCGAACAGGTAAGCCTCAAAGGGTCCATCGGGCAACTTCAACTTCATGCTCTCGGTCTCCTGAAAAACAAAGGGCGGCAACTCGCCGCCCCTCTTGTTTGATGCAAGAAAAAACTACTTCAATTCATAACCTGCGAAGAAGTATCCAATCTCAAACGCAGCCGTATCCTCTGCATCCGAGCCATGGATCGCGTTCTCGCCAATCGACGCCGCAAACTTCTTGCGGATCGTCCCATCTTCCGCCTGTGCAGGATTCGTCGCGCCCATCAGCTTGCGCAGATCGGCAATGGCGTTGTCCTTCTCGAGCACCATCGGGAAGATCGGCCCGCTCGACATAAACTCCGTCAGCTCGCCGAAGAACGGACGCGCCGCATGAACGTAATAGAAACCCTCGGCCTGAGCCTTCGAGATCGAAACCTTCTTGATCGAAACAATCTTGAATCCGGCCTTCTCAATCTCGGCAAGGATTGCGCCGGCATGGCCCTTCTTAACCGCGTCCGGCTTGATGATGCTGAATGTGCGCTGTGACAACGTAGTTCTCCAATATTCGGTTTTTCTCAATTTCCAGTGAGAAGTATGTATCTCTAGTCTACCTTTTCGGCCAATTTTGAGGGCGAAACGCCGCCCGCCGCCCCTAAATCTCTCCTAATACCGCCAACTGGTTACATCTGCGCCCGCCGGAGCCGTCTTCGCAATCCGCTCCATGATCTTCGGCAGATACATCGTGTTGTAGTGCAGCCGCGAGTACGCATTCGGCAGCTTCGGATCGCCGTTCCAGCAATGCTCCGCCCGCTCGCCATACTTGATCTCGCCCTCAAACGGAACGCTCCCCGGAGTCGTCCCCGTCGTCTTCAAAAAATCCTCGATCAAATAAACAGCATTGTTCAAAAAGTAAGTATCGGCACTGCCCACATAAATATTCAGCTTGCCCTGTAACTTCGGCCCAAGCTTCAGCCAGTCCACTGCAAAATCGCATTCAGGTCGTAATGCTCCTTCCAATACTCTGCGACCTTATGATCGATGACGCCCGTCTCTTTATCGAAGATCTCCGCCGGATACCCATCCGCGCCCACTGGCCCATACACCGCCTGCCATACATCAAACTGCTCGCCCGATCGCCCATGATCACCCAGCGCCGCCTCATAAGCCGCATTGTCGCGAAACGCCGCCAGCGTCTGCCCCAGATAGTTCCGCATCGAAGGCTGTTCAATCACCTTATGAGCACCCTCCATGAAAAACGCGTTCTTCCTTTTGTAGATATCCACTGTCATGTACGCATGAAAGTCCACCGGATCAGGACACGCCGCAAACGCTCCGTTGTAGTCCTCCGGATAGAGGATCTGCGCCGCCAGCGACTCCCACCCACCCGTCGATCCGCCATACAAAAACCGCGCCCACCCCTGCCCAATCCCGCGAAACTGCTTCTCGATCGCCGGAATCAACTCCTTCTCAACCGCATCGCCATACGGCCCCAGATTCGCAGAATTCACCGCATACGAGTCGTCATAGTAGGGATTCGCATGCTGCAGCTTCGCCACCAATATCCGCGGAAACCCCGGACTGATCCACTGCTGATAAGTCTTATAACCCTCCTCCTGCTGGATGCGGTTATACCCCGCCAGATGAAACCGCTCCGAATAATCCGGCTTCAAATTCGGGTCCGGCGGCGTAGTCCTGAAGTCATTGAACTCCGACACATAATGATCGTGAAAGACCGCCAGCGGATACCGCGCATTCGGATGGTCATCAAACCCCTCCGGCACCAGCACCATCGCTCCCAAAAACATCGGCGTGCCCCAGAACTTCGTCAGCAACTCACTCTGAATCCGGATATGCCGCACATATTTTGTATCCGCGACAGGCGCAATTGGCGGAATCACCTGATCCATCACCACGTCAATCGGCCCACTACCCCCAACATGAATCTTCCGCGGCTTGCTGTAAAAATTCCCCGGAGCAATATTCCAGTGCTGCCCCTCTCCACGATCGGGAGCCAGCTTCACCGTCTTCCCATCCGCGCGATGGAACGTCTCATACACATTCAGCACCGCCTGCACCGTGTAATCCCCCGCAAGCACCTCCTTCAAACTCCGTATCGGATACCCCGCCGCTGAACCATCCACCACCACACCCTGCTCCGGCTTCAGCCCATCCACCGTCACCCCAAACACCATCTGCGACCGCGCCGTGTCATCGATCTGCATCCGCGGCTCCTCGGAGTCATCTGTCGAGAGCAGCAAAAGCACCCGCCCATCCAGCGGCTTCGCAGACCGCGCAGCAGGAAAGCTCACCGAAAACGTAGGCGCACTCTGGGCCTGCAAAACCCCGGACCCGACCAACAAAGCAGCGGCGGAAATTAAAAGAGAACGGCGCATGCGGCCAGTATATGCGGCCCACATGCGCTCGTCTTTCTTCTTGATTCTTCGCCCGGCGTCCCGCATCCTAGCGTGGTATGCGCAACACCGCATGGTTATGGTTCGCAGGCTTCGTGGCATGGGCAGTGGACGGCTTCGTGAGCCTCCACTTCTACTCTCTCCAGCACGCCCAGCTTGCCTTTATGGTCTCGCTGGTCTTCCTCGCCGCCGGCTTCTTTTACCGGCGTCAGAAGCGCTAGCCCTAAGCCTTCCCCAGCACCCGAGCCATCGCCTCGCCAATCTCCGCAGGCGACTTCACCACCGTAATGCCGGCCTCCGCCATCGCCTTCATCTTCTCCGCGGCCGTTCCCTCACCACCGGAGATGATCGCGCCCGCATGGCCCATCCGTCGTCCCGGAGGAGCCGTCTGCCCGGCAATAAACCCGACCACCGGCTTCTTCACATTCTCCTTGATGTACCTCGCCGCAGCCTCTTCAGCCGAGCCGCCGATCTCGCCGATCATGATGATCGCCTCAGTCTCCGGGTCCTCATTCAGCATCTTCAGCGCATCGATATGAGTCGTCCCA